>JBNGDZ010000367.1:0-5385 GCA_049975765.1 Armatimonadota bacterium | reverse complement strand
GGCCTCGGATACCGGTCCGCCCGCGCCGCCGGGTATCCTCCACTCACCGGCGGCGTCAGCCTCCAGCCTCCGCCTCGGTCCCTTCGTCCTGGCCCTCGTCACCGCTCTCCTCCGCACCGCTCGCCTCAGCAGGCTGGTCCGCCTCGCCCTGTTCGGTCTCCGCGCCCTCCTCGGGCTGGTCGGCCGCCTCGCCCGCGCCCTCTTCCTCGGGCTCTTCAGCCGGCTCGCCGGCTCCGGGACCGGGCCCCATGCCCCCTGGCCCCATCATCCCCTCCTCGGGCTCCTCCCCGCGCCTATCCCCGAGCACCAGGAAGTACAGCCCGACGAGGATGGCCGCGATCAGGACCAGCACGATAATCACGACGGCGGGACTGACCTGTTGGTCCATCATCTGTCCTCCTGCATCCAGCGTCTCATAGCGTTGGATCCGGCGTGCGTCCGCGGTCATCGGCAGGTATGAGCGCAGGGCGGACCGGAGTGTTATTCGGCGCCTCCCATGGCGTCACCTCCCCCCGACCTCGCGAAGTCGGGTCATCCCCCCAGCTCCTCCCGCAGCCGCTCGAGCGGGAAGCGATCGCCGGGACAGGCCGTAGCCGCCACCTCGCAGTGCCCGTAGATGTCCTCCGGGCGGAGCCGGTACTTCGTCATCAGCCCCCGCAGCAGCGAGCGCAGGGCCTGCATCTGCGCCCGGGTCGGCTCGGCCGGCTGCTGGCGGCGGTCGGGGTTTGCGCTGGACTCGAAGTTGCCCACCAGGCAGATGCCGAGATAGTCGTTGTGGCCATAGGTGTGAGCGCCCAGCATCCAGTCGGGCCGGCCGCGCTGCACGGTGCCGTCCGGCAGGATCACGTAGTGGTAGCCGATGTGGTAGATGCGCCCGCGGTACTCGGCACTGAATCCGCGCTCCCGGTGCCAGGCCGCGATCCGGTCGGCGTCCACGACGTGCCCCTCCACGGTGGCGCCGCTGGCGGTGTGGTGAATGACGACCCCGGCCGGCCCACGGAACAGAAGCCGCCGCGGCCACCGCGGCCCCAGACGCATGGTCAGCCCGCCGACCGCAACGACGCCCACCGCCGCCAGCAGCAGAACCATTCCCACGCGTCCGCGCGCCCGTCGCACCTGCCCGGCGCCTGTCCTCGATTGAGGCGATGCCCACATGACACGGGCGGCTTCGCCGATCCGCCGGTCGTCTCCTTTGCCCTCAGGTAGCCAGGCACCACAGCCACTGGCCCCCCGCGCGCCCCCCGGCCGCCGGACCGAGTCCACTGCGCGTAACAGGCGAGGAGGTGTCGGACGCCCTCCGGGGAAGGCCGCGGCGGCGGACCGCCCGGCTCGCACATCGTCGCCGCTTGAGTCTGCTTGCAGGAAGGGTGGATAGACCGTGCAGATCGCCAGCGGTCGGACCCTCATGGTCGTTGACCCACGCACCGCGACTCTGGAGCGGCTTAAGGACAGGGCGAGAGGCATTGCGCACCTCGAGAAGGCCGAGGGCGACCCCGGGCCGATCGGCCTGGCGCGCGTGCTGGTGCCCGGTGAGCGCTGGTCGTCCCGCTACGCTGATTGCGCCGACCAGCCCCCATCGCAGATCGAGCGGCAGGCCGGCGGCGCCACCATGCGCTGGAGCCACCTCATCGCCGCGGACGGCCAGCAGTTGGATGTGCAGATGGAGCTTTACACCGAGCCATCGGAACGGCCCGATGAGCTGCTTCTGAGGCTGGCGGTGCAGAACCACTCGGAGTGCGAGATCAACCAGGTGATCTTCCCGTGGCTCGGATGCTGGACGGGGCTTGACGGACCGGGCACTGACCGGATGGCGTTCGGCGCCTGCACCCTCGGCGATCCCTACTCCCTCCCACGCCGGGCGGGCAACACCTACGCCCGCAACCACCAGCGGCTCAGCGTGCCCTACCCGGTGAGTCTCTACGCGCCGTGGTTCGATATCTCCGGCGCCGGCGGCGGCCTGGGGCTGCTCAACTACATGCCGGAGCCGCGCAACTGCCTGCTCGCGCTGGAGAATCTCGCCGGGTACGGGCCGGGGACGCGGCTGGCCTTCGGCTGGGCCCACCAGACCGTCATCCGCCCCGGCCAGCAGTGGCAGTCGCCTCCCATCGGGCTCGCGGCCCACGGTGGTGACTGGCATGAGACCGCGGACCGCTACCGACAGTGGTTCAGCGGCCTGTTCACCCCAGATTCATCCCGCCGCCACCTGCGCTCGATGATCGGCTTGCAGAACGTCTTCTTCCGGGGCTTCGACGGCTCTCCGATCAGGCCGCTGGAGGAGATCCCGTGTGTCGCCGAGGCGGGCAGGAGGTACGGTGTGGACCATCTCTGCGTCTGGGACCATCTCACGCTGGGCAACTACGCCAAGCAGGCGGACCTGGACCTGCTCGACTACCCCGATGATGAGCGGAAGCTGCTGGCGCGGGGGCTCCGGCAGGCTGAGGCCGACGGGACCCGCACCAGCGCGCTGATCAACTTCCGGCACCCCGTCGCCGCACGCGCTCTGCGCGATGACGCGATCAGCGAACAGGTGCAGCGCCGCTACGACGGCACGGCCCGGACGGAGAACTTCGCCGGCTCCCACCACCACGCCGGGCTCAAGACTCCCTACCTGGGACCGGAGAGCTGGGTCTACAGTCCCTTCTCGGAGGCCCACCGCGACCGCGTGCTGCGCATCACGCGCGAATACCTGGACATCGGCTACACCTCCGTGTTCTACGACCAGCCCTTCGAGGTCTGGCCCGACTACGGCTTCATCAACCAGGGCTGGAATCCGGAGCAGACCCACGCCTGGGCACTGGGGCTCGTCGCCGACGTCCGGCGGGAGCTGCTGGCGAACGACCCCGACGCGATCGTGATCGGCGAGGAGTGCGACATACTCGCCACGCCCTGGGTGGACATGTGGATGTCCTGGCGCATCTCGAGCCCGGCCGCCGCAGATGATGTCGTCACCACGCGCTACTCGATCCCACACACCATGCTCGCCTGGGTGGTCGACAGCGAGCCGGAGCGCGCCGCGCTGGCCTTCGCGCTGGGCATGTACCTGTGCCTCATGGTTCACGGCGGGGAGGGCACCCTCGAGGATGAGCCGGAGCTGGCGAGCCTGGTCGGCGCGCTGGCGGCCCTGCGCGAGAGCACCGCGTCACGCACCGTCAACGCCCGATTCATCGACCGGCGCGGCCTCGAGATCGATGCCGACGAGGACTTCGTGGCCTGGGGCTATGACTCCCCGGACGGCCCCGCGGTCATCGCAGCGGCACCCGGCGCCGCGGCGCGTGGGCGCGTCGCCGCCGAGCGGAGCGCCTTCAGCTCTCCCGGGGAGCCCGCCGGTGGCACGCTGCACCATCTGGACGGCACGCGCACGTCATGCCGCGGGGACACAATCGAGCTGGATCTGGGCGCCAACGAGGTCGCGGTCTGGATCCTGTAAGGCCGGCAAGTCAGCACCCGCCCCCACAGGTGCGCAGGAGGGGATTGCCCGGCACCGAGTCCGGCCCGCAGGTGCAGACGTAGCGCTCCGGTCCGTGACCCAGCTCCTCGCGGGAGAACGCCGCCCACACAGCCGGCGTCTCGTCGCAGAACGAGATCGGCACCTCGGCGTCCCGCTCCCGGATGCGCGCCACCATGAAGCGATACAACTCCGCGCGCAGCTCGTGCGGGAAGATCTGTTTGCCGTGCGGCGAGTAGGGCTTGCCGGGATGCTCGCCCTCGTAGATCGCCCCATGCGCCGCCAGCCACCGCCGGTCGAGCAGCTCCACGTCGATGCACTGCGCCAGCCTCTCGCCCGGCAGGTGCGCCAGCAGGTCCATCGTGATGACATCCGGGCGCACCGCCGGCAGCAGCCTCTCGATCATCGCGGCGTTCTCCTCGCGCCAGCCCCGGATCGGGATGATCGGCGAGAAGCGGCAGCGCACATGGTAGCCCGCCTCCTGGCAGCGGCGCATCGCCTCGATGCGCTCGGCCGTGCTCGGGGAGCCCTTCTCGATCTCCCGGGCGACCGTCTCACACGAGAGCGTCCAGGAGATGATGGTGTGCCCGCGGTGGTCGAGGTCCAACAGATGCTCCACGTTGTCGGACTTGGTGTAGAGCAGCAGGTACTCGTCCCGGCGCCCCGCGAAGTACTCCACCATCAGCTCCGAGGCGCCGTACTCCGGCTCGAAGGTAATCTGGTCGGTCTGGTTGTCGTACTTCCACAGCCGGCACCAGGAGTGCTCCGCCAGCACGTCGTCGAGCCGCGCCACCATCTCCTCCAGGTTCAGGTGGATGATGAGAAACTCGCCGATGTTGCAGTAGTCGCAGGCGTGCAGGCAGCCCCAGGCCGAGTGCAGGTCGTAGGCGTTCTGGCAGATGCCCCCGCGCGCCTCCAGCAGCGCCTCGCCGTTGCGGTAGCCCACGAAGCCGGCGCCGTTGAGCCTTGCAAAGCGCAGGTGCGGGAAGCGCTCGTCGAAAGTCGCCTGCGCTTGGGCGTCCCGCCATGCGTAGGTGCTGAAGATGATGTCGGGGTCGCGGGTGCGTTTGTACTGCCCCGTCCGCCACCTGGTCACGCGATCCCAGCGCTTCTCTCGTGAGATCTCATCCAGCGCCGGGTCATCGACGACGATGGGCTCCTCATCCGGCCGGATTGCGCCCATCATCCGCTCCATCCGCGCCACCGCCTCAGCGCTCCCCGGCACGCTCTCGTGGACGTAGACGTTGCGGGGCCGGATCCCGTACACCTGGCTCAACTCCTCGCGGTCTGTCCGGGGATGCCCTTCGCCGTAGGAGACTGCGGACCTC
Source organism: Armatimonadota bacterium (assembly GCA_049975765.1). GTDB lineage: Bacteria > Armatimonadota > Zipacnadia > Zipacnadales > UBA5352 > JAYENL01. The sequence continues at coordinate 612 of JBNGDZ010000367.1, read as the reverse complement.
GGCTCGCGGCCTGACGAGTCCGCCGGGAGCAGCGCCTCAGCAGTAAGCGGCACGGCCCGCCACGGCAGGGGGAGGACCGCGGCGGGTCGCGCCCGAGGAATTGCGTCTAGCACCTCAGCTGCGCCCTGACGCTTCACTTGCCTCTGCCTGGGTGCAGCCTCCGGCGCCAGCGTCTTGCGCCTGTTCGGCTTGCGGCGCTCGCCTGTGGCATCAGCCCCTGTTGGCCATCCAGTACTTCTGGGCGGCGGGATACCACACGTTGTCGGCCCCCGCACCGATGACATCGTGGCGCATGGCCTTGGCGTGCCCGTCGCAGAAGCTCACGTTCTGCATCTCGTTGTGGCGGGCGATCCGGCCGCCAACGCCCACCCGATACGGGTTGCAGTGGTAGAACATCCACGTGCTGGGATCCCTGCCGCCGAAGCCGTCGGGCGTGCCGTCCATCCACTCGCACGTCATGGCCGGCTCCGAGATCCCCGCGAGCGGGCATCCGCCCTTGTCGTAGCCGTTGTGGTTTCCGAACCCACCACTGCTCGCGGAGTAGTAGGCCAGGTACCAGTCATTGTGCGCGTAGTTGCTCCACCAGTCATTGGATCCGTCCAGGGTGCCGAC
>JBNGDZ010000366.1:0-5387 GCA_049975765.1 Armatimonadota bacterium | reverse complement strand
GTACGGAGGGGCGGGCTTCCCAGCCCGCCCGGCCGTTTGTCGTTGCCGCAGTGCCGCTGGGTGGGGCGTTGTACGGCAGGGGGTAACCGGAGCACGTGGTTCGCAGAGGTGAGCGAGGAGGAGTTACTGCCCCCATCGGCGCACCTACGAATGTCGAGGAAGCGGCTTGCGCCCCAGTTCCTGGAGAAGCACTTCGGCAGATCGCAGTAGATCGCACGGCACACGCAACACTGGCGAGGGAGAGATCACGATGCGAGGCGCCTGGCGACTGGTAATGGCCGGTGCCGTGCTCGCCGCCGTCTCACCGGCCTGGAGCCAGACCTATCCCGTGGAGGATCAACTGCTCGAGAACCCCGGGTTCGAGGTGGACGTGGACGAGGACGGCCTGCCGGACGGCTGGGACACCAGCACCGATCGGGCCGTGCGGCGGGAGAGCGTCTTCATGGGCGGCAACTACGAGCTGGCCTCGGTCGGCGATACCTACGTCCTAGCGACGCAGGACATCGAGCTGGAGCCGGGCGAGACCTACACCATCAGCTTCCGGGCGCGTGGGAGCGGTGGGGGGCTGGCGGGGGCGCTGATCGTGCACGGCGAGGAGCGGCCGACGACGGAGATGCCGCTGATGTGGAACGTGGCGGTGGATGAGGAGTATGCTGAGTTCGGCCGGGCCTTTACCGCGCCGAGCCCCGTCGCCCGTCTCTACATCTACAATGTGGCGAAGCAGGGCGAGGTGGCCTATGACTGGGTGTCGCTCACGAAGGGCGAGCCCACGCGCGTGTACCTCAACAGCTTCGACTTCGGCGAGCGCGACACGCCCGACATGGAGCCGGTCGTCCGCGAGCACACGAAGTGGGCCACGCCGCTGGCTGGCGGACCGGTGCGCGCGCTGTTCTCGATCTACGTCTACCGGACGGTCCGCGAGGTCGTGGAGCTGGCGCAGCGCTTCGAGATGGACTACGACGTCATCGAGGGCGGCTACACGGGGGACTCGCTATGCTCGCCGGACGGCAGGCGCGTGATGCGCACCATGGACGAGGGCGGCTACGAGGTCTACGTGGTCGCCAGCCGGCTCGATGACCGCCTGGAGGAGGAGATCCGCTCGAAGGTGGAGGCGGGCGCCGGGCTGGTGGTCATCTCGGGCTTCGGGCGGCTGAGCAACTACTGCGAGCCGGACGCGCTGAGCAACGTCGGTGTGGAGCACTACCTCGCCCGAGGCATTCCGTGGGACCACATCCCCGCCCATATCCTCAACGATGTGCGGGTGGGGCAGATCGGCGAGGGGCGCGTAGTGTGGCTGAGCTTCCCGATGGACGTCTCGCGCGTGTGGGGCGTATGGCCGGTGGAGAGCAGTCACGAGGCCTACATGAGCCGCGAGATGCGCTACTGGGAGTACTGGCTTGCCTTCATCGCCAGGGCGATCCACTACGCCGCGCGGGGGGACTCGGGAGTATCGCTGTCACTGGCGGCGGATGAGGCCGGCGTTGTGGTGGCCGGCGCGCCGGAGGGATCGACGGTTGACATGACCCTGCGGCACACCCGCGAGCTCCGCTGGGGTGAGAAGGACCTGTCCTACCCCGCGCAGAGCGCAGCGGCGGATGGACCGGCCCGGTTCGACATTCCGCCCGACGCGCCGGAGGGCGACGTGATCGCCGACGCGGTGGTGCGTGACGACGGGGGCGGCGCGCTGCACTGGGGCGCCATCGTCGTCGCCAGGCCGCAGGACTCTGAGATCACGGCCATCGACCTCGACCGGGAGGTATACGAGCCGGCCGAGGCGATCGTCGCGACAGTCACGTGTCAGCCGCAGCCGCCGGGGGGTGCGAGGCTCGAGGCGAGTCTGGTGGATGGCTGGGGCCGAGTGGTGGCGAGGGCGAACGTAGATGCGGCGGGCGCGGACCGGGTGCGGCTGGAGCCGCCCGCGGAGATCCTCCTGACCACCGGCCACAAGCTCTTCGTCAAGCTGCTGGTGAACGGGCATGAGATCGACTCCGCCTGGACGGATGTCTACTTCCCGGCCATTGACAGCCAGGCGCCACTTGAGGACTGGCATGTCAGCACCTGGGGCGATGGCTTCACGAACCCGGTCGTCAGCCAGCAGTACTCGAAGATGCTGATGGAGCTGGGGCTCAGCGGGAAGTTCGGGAGCTGGGCGTACGCGACCGCCGAGACTCCGCTGGTCCCGGGCACTCACTCACATGCGGGGCGGCCGTTCACGGGCAGCGCGCAGGTGGAGGACGGCGCGCGCGTGCCCTGCCTGAGTAACCCGGAGGTCATCGAACAGTACACCACAGAGGCGGCCGTGGACGCGAGCGAGATCCGGCGGCTGGGGCCCTTCGCTGTCAACGTGCACGATGAGGCCACGCTCGCCAATCGGCACACGCGGCGGGAGGTCTGCTTCAGCCAGTGGTGCCAGGCCCGCTACCGGCAGTGGCTCCGCGACCTCTACGGCGGCATCGGCGCGCTCAACGCCCGGTGGGGGACGGACTACGGGGACTTCGACGAGATCGCCGGCGCCACCACCGAGGAGGTACGGGGCAGCGACAACTTCGCGCCCTTCGTGGACTTCCGCACCTTCATGACCGACGTCTGGGTCGATGGGATGCGCCGCATCACGGAGGCCTACCGGGAGGGCTGGCCGGAGATCCGCGTGGGGCACACCAACACCTTCGGCGCCATGCCCACCAACGGAAATGACTACTGGAAGCTGTGCACGCAGACGGGCTTCGAGTGGGCACAGGAGTATTCCGAGGCCATCAAGGGCACCGCTCACAAGGCGGTCTTCGAGCTGTGGCGGAGCTTCCTGCAGGGCCGAACCGGCGAGGACTTCCCCAACTACGGTTGGATCGGTTATGACCACTCGCACGAGGCCGTCACCTACGAGCCGTGGTGGCTGGCCTTCCACGACAGCGGTGGGACTACCTACTTCGCGACGAACGCCGTCGCGCCTGACCGCGGTAAGTCCTGGGCGCTGGTCTATCCCACGCAGGCCTTCACGCCCTACTCTCGCGACGTCGCCGACACGATCCGCGACCTGCGGGAGGGCGTGGGCAAGGCGCTGCTGGAGGGCCGCCGGGCTGATCCGCAGGTCGCCATCCTGTGGTCGCACTCCAGCATGCTGGTGGCGTGGTGCGAGTCCGATTGGACCCAGCCCGTGCCCCCGGAGACCGCGGTCGATGACTCCTACGGCAGCTACTTCAAGTCCGCGTTCTACTTCCGACTGGCGCTGCAGGAGCTGCAGCTCATGTACAACTATGTGGCTCCCGAGCAGGTCCTGGAGGGTGAGCTGAGCCGCTACAGGGTCCTCTTCCTGCCCTTCACCTGCGCCATCTCCGATGAGCTTGCCGATGCGCTGATGGCGTGGGTCGAGGATGGCGGCACGCTGGTCGCCGACATGCGCCTGGCGGTGACCGACGAGCACGGTGCGCGGCGCAACGATGACCTGCTGGAGCGACTGATGGGTGTGAGGCGGACGCAGCCGGACGCGGTCTATGAGCTTGCGGAGCTTACGGGCCCTGGCGGCGCCGGCTTCGAGAGCTCGGCGCGCGAAGTGGTCGAGCCGACCGCTGGCGCGGAGTCGGACGCCTCGTACCCCGACGGCTCGCCTGCGGTCATCTTCCGCGAGGTGGGGGACGGGCGGACCGTCTACCTCAACTGCCTGCTGCCGAAGTACGATCCCGTTGCGGTGGAGATGGTCGGCGAACTGATGGAGGAGGCGGGCGTCGAGCGTCACGTGCTCGTGGATAGCGGCGACCCGGAGAGCCCGGCCCGCGCCTGGGAGTGCGCCCGGTACGACCTTGGCGAGGCGGAGATCGTGGGCCTGATCCGCGACCACAGGTTGGTCGAGGAGCCGCAGACCTGCACGGTGAGGCTGGGCCGAGAGGCCCACGTGTACGACATGCGCGGGCGCACGAGCCTTGGCCGCACGGATGCCTTCGAGGCGACTCTCGCGCCCGGCGAGGCGGGGGCCTGGGCGCTGCTGCCCTACGAGGTGGCGGGCATAGAGCTGACATTGGGGGAGGCTACAGAGTATGAGGTCGCGCTGCAGGCCGCCGGTGAGGTCGGCGATCACGTCCTGCATGTGACCGTCACCGGCCCTGACGGTGAGCTGCGCCCGGCGTATACGAGGAATGTGCTCGCCGAAGGTGGGCGCTACGCGGGCCGCGTCCCGCTGGCGGTTAACGACCCGGAAGGCGAGTGGACGGTGACGGTCAGGGACGTGCTCTCGGGCGTCACCGCTCGGGCGAGCATCGCCTGGCAGCACGGAGGCTGACGGGGCGATGTGAGTGCGCCCCTCGCGGTGATGGAGGACCCGTCGCGTGGTGGGGAGGCCGCCCCTTCGCACGCTGCTTGCGGTTGTCGGGCTGGAAGCCCGACCTACGCGACGGATGGGGCCGTTCCGTGGCGCGGACGGTGGAGACCGCTGATCTCGGTCGGTGCGTTGATGCCCAGCCCGTCGCGCGGTACGGGGCTCCTGCGCACGCCGCTTGCGGTTGTCAGCTGGATGGTCATTGATGGTGCCTCTTGCGAAAGCTGAGAGGCCCTGGTGCCGTGGGGCTGGCGGGGAGGGCGGAAAGTGATTCACCCCAACGTTCTCGGGGTGGGCCGCGTGCGGCAGTGGGGTGCTCAGGGGCATCGGTACGCGAGCAAGGGCCTCCCGGCCCCGCTCTGACGGATGGCGCCCGTGCCGGTGGCAGCAGACATCGACACCACTCTCAAGCGACGACGCGAAGTGACGTCCACGCGGGCGAAGAGTGTGCGATCCATGGCATCTTCCCGGAGGAAACGCCCCAACCTCCGCGCAGGGCGGCCATTCGCGCAAATGACTGCGGCAGGCGAAGCGGAAGGACGCATGGCCCAGTGAGGCGAAGCCTCCTCCCGCGGGCGGATGCCGCTGTGAGGGAACGGTAGCGGTCGATGGCTGCGCTGAGGCCTGACGCTGCGAGAGACGACGGGTTCGGGTCAGCCCACAGGCCCTGGCACCTCACGCTTCGCTACTGGCTTCGCGAGCACCAGTGGCCGGTGATCGGCCTTTCGTGGCTGGTGGTGCTGTGCCTCGGCTTCATCGGTTACACGAGACACCTCGCGGCGGCGGAGGAGCCGATCTCGCTGTGGGACGCGCTCTACCGGGCCATCCAGCTCTTCGTGCTTGAGGGCGGGCAGCTCTCAGAGGAGACCATCTGGGAGTTCGAAGTCGCCCGCTTCCTGGCGCCGGTCGTGACCGGCTACACCGCGCTGCAGGGCATTGCGCTGCTGTTCTCGGAGCAACTCGCGAAGCTCTCAGCGCGCTTTGCGAAGAGACATGTCATCGTGTGCGGCCTGGGTGAGAAGGGCTCCCGCCTGGCGCGAGCCTTTCGTCGGATGGTAGTCAGGTGTAGCCTAGCCGTCCC
>JBNGDZ010000365.1:0-5389 GCA_049975765.1 Armatimonadota bacterium | reverse complement strand
GAGAAGTGCCCGCAGGACATCCCGATCATCGAGCAGCTCAAGGAGTCGCACGAGACGCTGAGCGAGTAGACGGCGTGCGACGAGCTGCGCGCGACGAGCTGCGGGCGACGAGCTGCGGGCGACTGCGAACGGCGCGGTTGTCCAGCCGTTTGGAGGGGGCGTGACTACGTTCGCGCCCGGCGGTTCTTGTGCAGGGCGGGCAAGGGCGCCCGCCCCCAGGGCCCCAAGGTCAGGCCGTTACCGTCGCGCAATCGCCGCATACACGGACGAGGAGTGGACCGCCATGCCTGAGATGCCCATGACGAGCCTCGGCCCGCTGACCGTCTCGCGCCTGATCATCGGCGGGAATCCCTTCAGCGGACACTCCCACTGGTCGGCGGAGCGCAACGAGCAGATGAAGCGGTGGTGGACCGTCGAGCGCATTAAGGAGTGCCTCCACGAGGGCGAGCGCCTCGGCGTGAACACCTTCCTGGGCCGCGGCGACAACCACATCCAGCGCATGCTGCTGGAGTACTGGGGCGAGGGCGGGCAGATCCAGTGGATCGCGCAGACGGCTCCCGAGCGGGCCTCGGCGGAGGCGAATATCCGCCAGATCTGCGGCACAGGCGCCTCGGCGTGCTTCCTGCACGGTGGCATGGCCGACGCCATCTGGCGGGACGGCGACCCGGAGCGCATGCGGGACTGGGTGGCGCTGATCAAGGAGCTGGGCATGGTGGCGGGCATGGCGTCGCACAACTGGGAGTTCCCGCTTCGCGCTGAGGAGATCGACCTGGGCTGTGACTTCTACATGTGCTGCTTCTATGACCTTTATGGACGCGGCGGGGAGGTCTATGAGAACGATGACCGAGAGGCGATGTGTGAGACAATTCAGCGCATCGACAAGCCCTGCATCGCCTATAAGATCATGGCCGCGGGGCGCAACGAGCCGGAGGAGGCCTTCAGCTTCGCCTTCGAGCACATCAAGCCCACCGATCCGGTCTGTGTGGGGATCTACACGGAGGATCACCCCGACCAGTTGGCGGAGGATGTGGAGCTGACGATCCGCTTCGGCGGCACCGCTGAGTGAGCGCGGCAGGGCGGCTTGACATCCCCGAAGGCGGCAGGTATACTGCAGACACGAGCTTCGCCAGCCACCCGGCTGGCGGTGCTGCAATTATGAGATACGATATAGCGGACACGCTCAGGAAGCGCGACGCGCAGGTCGTGCTTGACATTGACGCGCCTGCTCCGATCGGGACCGACGTCGAGTTCGCCGGGAACGTCACGGGTCAGATAACTCTCCGCAATGCAGGACGGCTGATCGCCGCGTGGGGACACCTGAAGGCTGTGGCGGTGATGCAGTGCAGCCGCTGTCTGGCCGAGCACGAGGTGCCCCTGAGGTTCGACTTCTCGGAGACCTGCGCTCTGGCGCAGATCGATGAGCCGCTGTCGTACACGCGGGTCGCGGAGGAGGATGAGCCGGCGCCGATCCCGATTCTGGACGGGGATACGGTGGATCTCTCCGAGCTGGTGCGGCAGCTTCTGGTGCTGCACCTGCCCGCCCGCTCGTTGTGCCGTCCGGACTGCAAGGGCCTCTGCCCGCAGTGCGGTGCGAACCTCAATGAGGGGCCATGCGGTTGCGAGCACGAGGAAGTTGATGCGCGGCTGGCGCCCCTGCGCGAGCTGCTTGAGTAGATTCGCCGCCTGGCGGACAGTCAGAGAGGTGTACCATGGCGCTACCAAAGCGAAGACATTCGAAGTCGCGCACCCGCAAGAAGCGGACGCACCAGAAGGTGGCAGTCCCTGCCATCGCGCAGTGCCCACAGTGCGGGGCGCCGAAGCTGGCGCACAATGCGTGCGGCAGATGCGGCCATTACAGGGGCCGCAAGGTGGACCACACCGTCAGCGAGGAAGAGAAGTCGCGCGAGGGAGCCGGCTAGGCTCCGCTAACCGTCGCACCCGCGGCCGCATGAGCGGCCGCGTCTCCTCGTACCGAACCTGACTCTCGACGGGCACAGGACACCCTATGCGGATAGCCGTGGACGCGATGGGGGGTGATTTCGCCCCCGACGAGATCGTCGCCGGCGCCCGTCTGGCGGCTGACACGATAGGGGCGCAGATAGCCCTGGTCGGGCGGCTTGAGGCGGTCAAGGGGTCCCTGGCCCGGCTGCCCGCGGCTGATGAGCGCATAGAGGTGGAGCCGGCGGCCGACGTTATCGACATGGGGGAGAGCGCTCGCTCCGCTATCCGCAGCCGGGATGACACATCCGTGGCGGTTGCGGTGGAGATGGTGGCCGACGGCCGGGCCCAGGCGGTTGTCTCAGCAGGCAATTCGGGCGCGTTCATGGCGCTCTCGACAGTGCGCATGGGCACGATCCCCGGCGTCAAGCGCCCGGCTATCGCCGTGACGCTGCCCAGCCCTGCCGGAAGGCGGGTACTGCTGGATGCCGGCGCGAACGCGGACTGCAAACCCGGGCACCTGCGCGACTTCGGGCTGATGGGAGCGGTGTATGCCGAGCACGCGCTGGGCATTGAGAGCCCGCGAGTCGGCGTGCTCAGCATCGGGGAGGAGCGGGGCAAGGGCAATGAGCTGACCAAGGCCGCGCACGAGCTGCTGGCGGCCACAGACGTCAACTTCGTGGGGAACGTGGAGGGCGGGGACATCTACGGCGACGGCTGCGACGTCATCGTCTGCGATGGGTTTGTCGGCAATGTCGTTCTGAAGACAAGTGAGGGCGTCGCCGAGGTTCTCACGCTCGAGATGCGGCAGGCCATCCGCAGCAGTCTGGCGTTGAGGCTGGTTGCGCCGATGTTCCGTGGCGCTCTGCGGCGGATCATCAAGCAGTTTGACTACTCTGAGTATGGCGGGGCACTGCTGCTGGGGGTCAACGGGGTGAGCGTGGTCAGCCACGGCTGCTCGGACGCCAACGCTATCCACAACGCCATACGCTTCGCCTGCCGGGCGGTGGAGGGCCGAGTCGTGGAGCGCATCTCAGCCGTCTTCGCTCAGCGCGCCGAGCTGCCGGCCTGAGGACGGCGCAGCGGCGGCGCGCTGCCGGTGCGGATCCTCTCGGAGGGGTGAGGCGCTGCCCGTGCGGGGTCGCTCGCACCACGGCGCCATAGGACGCCGGGGGCTCTCCGCCGCGCCGTATGGAGGGGCTGGATCACTGTCCGGCCCACCGTTGCTTGTAGCTGCCGTTCGTGCCATTCCGTTTGGCCCGGTCGTGTGTCGGGCTGGAAGCCCGACCTACGCGGAAGGGGGAGGCGCTGTCCGGCTGGAAGCCCGACCTATGCGGAAGGGGGAGGCGCTGTCCGGCTGGAAGCCCGACCTACGCGGAAGGGGGAGGCACTGTCCGGCTGGAAGCTCGATCTGCGGCGAACGCGATGCGTAGTCGCGGTGGGAGGGGTGGACCTGCGGGGGGGGGCCGCCGGCTTGCAGCTTGCGGCTTGTAGCTTGTCGCTGCCGTTATCCGTCGTAACCTGGTGGCGGGCCTGATCTGGTGGAGGGATTCTGCCTGGTTGCGGGAACGCCACTATGTTCGCGTCTGCAGAGTCGGTTTCGCGTCGGCGCGACACGTGCGCCGGCAGTCTTCTGAGAGGGTGCACGCCTGCACATGTCGGTTCGACCTGCAGTGATCACCGGTGTCGGCTCCTACGTTCCTGAGCGCGTACTCACGAACGCCGATCTCGAGGAGATCGTGGACACAACTGACGAGTGGATCGTCAGCCATACTGGCATCAAGGAGCGCCGCATTGCCTCCGACGATCAGGCCACGTCCGATCTGGCGCTCGAGGCCAGCCTCAGGGCTCTGGAGGACGCCGGCGTCGAGGCCGAGGAGCTCGGCCTGATCGTCTGCGCCACTGTCACCCCGGACCACCTCTTCCCCGCCACCGCCAACATCATCCAGGACCGTATCGGCGCGGAGAACGCCGCGGCCTTTGATCTGCTCAGCGGGTGCACCGGCTTCGTCTACGGCCTGTACGTGGCGCGCCAGTTCATCGCCACCGGGGACAGAGACGCGGTGCTGGTGATCGCGGCCGAGAAGCTGACCTCCATCACGGACTGGACCGACCGCAGCACCTGCGTGCTTTTCGGCGACGGCGCCGGAGCGGCGGTGGTGCAGCCTGGTGAGGGCGACCCCGCCGAGGTCGGGCTGATCGCCTTCGAGCTGCAGTCCCACGGCGAGCACGGGGGCCTGCTTGACGTTCCTGCGGGCGGCTCCCGCCAGCCTCTGGACCAGGAGCTGCTGGCCGCTCATGAGAACTGCCTGCACATGAACGGGCCGGAGCTGTTCAAGCTGGCAGTGCGCGGCATCCCGGAGGTGGCCGGCAAGACGATCGCCAAGGCCGGGATCACGAACCGCGACATCGACTGGGTCGTGATGCATCAGGCCAACATGCGCATCATCGACGCCGCCGCCCGGCGTCTGGATATCCCGAACGAGCGTATGGTGGTCAATGTTGACAGGTACGGCAACACCTCCGGTGCCTCCATGGCTATCGCGCTGGATGAGGTCTACCGCGACGGCCACCTACAGCCCGGAGACAACGTCCTGATGGTCGGCTTCGGGGCGGGGTTTAGCCTCGGTGGCGCCGTCGTTCGCTGGAGCGAGTAGGCGCAACCTTCAGACAGCGCAGGGAGGAAACCCTCTTGGACTTCAGCTTCACCGAAGATCAGCAGATGATCGTTGACGCTGTACGTGAGCTCGGCGAGGAGGAGCTCGCCCCGGAGGCCTCCGAGATCGCTGAGCGGGGCGAGTTCCCCTGGGAGCAGATCGAGCTGCTGCGGGAGATGGACCTCTTCGGCGTGCCCATCCCCGAGGACTACGGTGGCCTTGGCATGGGCTTTCTGATGTGGGGCGTGGTTGGGGAGCTGCTCAGCTACTACTGCTCCACCACCGGTGCCATCTTCGGCGCCCACATGCTCGCCCAGTACCCCATCATGGAGTTCGGCACCGATGAGCAGAAGGAGAAATACCTGGTCCCGCTGACCACGGGCGAGAGCATTGGTGCCTTCGGCCTCACCGAGCCCAACGCCGGATCCGACGCCGGCGCCGTGGCCACCAGGGCCGACCTCAGGGGAGACAGGTACATCCTCAACGGGACCAAGATCTTCATCTCCAACGGCGGCGAGGCCGAGGTCTACGTCATCATCGCCAACATCGACCCCTCCAAGGGCACCCGCGGGCAGACGGCCTTCATCGTTGAGAAGGGTATGCCCGGCTTCGAGTTCGGCAAGGACGAGAAGAAGATGGGCTGGGACGCCCTTCCCAACCGGGAGCTGATCTTTCAGGATTGCGAGGTGCCGGTCGAGAACGTGCTGTATAGGACCGGGCGCGGCTTCCGGGTGGCCATGGAGACGCTTGGTATCGGCCGCCTGGGGATGGCGGTGGGCGCCGTCGGCCTGGCC
>JBNGDZ010000364.1:0-5401 GCA_049975765.1 Armatimonadota bacterium | reverse complement strand
TACGCGAAGGATTGAGTCGCTGGGCTGGAAGCCTGACCTTACGCGAAGGACTGAGTTGTCGGGCTCGAAGCCCGACCTATGGGGAGGATGAAGCGTGGAGTTGTCGGGCTTCCAGCCCGGCGCCTCTGCTCAGAACCAGACGGGGTACTTGTTGAAGCCCTCGCCGCCGTAGCTGGCGATGAGGCTCCAGACCGTGCCGGCCGCGAAGAAGTGCCCCACGATCATCCCCAGAAAGAACGGGATGAGGCGGTTGTAGAGCCGCATGCCGCCGACGCGCAGGGCGATGGACTTGATGACCGTGGAGGTCAGCAGCGCCCCCCAGCCGTTCTCCGCGGCGCCGGTGAAGGCGAAGACATAGCCCATGGGGTGCAGCGGAAACTGGATGAACAGGCGCCGGAGGACCGCCAGCAGGATGGTGATGCCGAAGGACGCCAGGACCGCGGCCTGATGAGACTGATTCGGCTCGTCGTGGCCGCGCATCCATCCCGCCAGCGCCTCGTAGGAGCGCCTCATCAGGTCCACGCGCTGTCCGCCGGAGGTGGTGCCGCCCTCCAGAACGTTGGAGCCGAACTGGTAGGCGGTGTCGATGTGCATCCACCAGCTCACCGCCGACCCCAGCACCACCGCCCAGATCATCAGGTGCAGCATCTGCCGCACGTCGATCTTGATCTCGCGGGCGATCTTGAACGATTCCATCGGGAAGGCCGCAAGCTGCGGGATGTAGCCGCGCGAGAGGAAGTGCTGCATGCTCATCAGCGTCAGGGAGCGGAAGCTGCCGCCGGGCACCATCCGCTGCGTCCCCAGGAAGTCGATGATGACGTCCCGCTCCTGATCCAGGGGCTTGATCCAGTGGTGGGGGTAGCCGGTGAGGGCCCGCCCGCGCATATAGCCGATGGCCGACGAGAGCAGCAGCCCGTAGTAGACCAATATCAGCCACCAGCTCATCCCCGCCAGCCACCAGAAGCCGAGGACCGCTGCCGCCGACAGGATGAAGCCCACCGGCAGCCAGAGCGGCACCTCATTGCTCCGCAACAGGCGGGCGAAGACCCGGCGGATGCGGTGCCGCGCGGCGTAGACCAGCACCACCGTGATCCCGACCATCGAGCCCATGGAGTGCTTGCGCCAGAACGGGAAGTTGGGCGCCTGCACGCCGGCGAGGGCGCCGTAGAGGCTGAGGCCCTTGAGGTACACGAAGTAGAACAGCAGCGTGGAGACGACGATGTCGCTGGGCATCAGGTAGGAGATGCCGAAGATGAGCGGTCGGTAGCGGAAGACGAGTGGCTGCAGCGCCGTGAGGGGGTGCTCGCTGAGGAGGTTGTTGAGGTTCGTCTGCAGGCCCAGAGCGGTGACCGCGGGGTTGAAGGCGTTCATGATGTTGAAGGCGTTGTGCAGGCAGATGAGGACAAAGCCCACCCAGAACAGCCCGTTGGTCCACAGACCATGCAGAATCTCGCGGCGGTAGCCAGCCAGCATCAGGGGCAGCTCGGCCATGGGGTAGGCCAGGTGCTCATCCTGCTCCCACACCGGCCGGAAGATCAGCGCGATGCACATCAGCAGGCCGTAGAAGGCCACGAAGAACAGCATCCAGATCGCCAGCGGCTGCAGCCATGCCTCCCAGGGGGCGCCACCGGCCTCCGTGCCCTCGAAGTACTGGCGGATGACCTCCCCGCCCTCCGGCACGAGCCAGCCGGGGATGTGCTCGTGGAACTGGGCCCAGCGGTTCTCGGGGGAGGCGAAGTAGAACGGGGTGGGCAGGGCCGGGAGGAAGAAGCGCATGGCGGCACCGGAGGTGAGCGCCACAGCCAGCGTCAGGAAGGCATACACGCCGATGACGTCCACGCGGCGGAGGCCCAGCCTCCGCACGAGGGGCAGGGCCCCGAGCAGAAGCAGCAATGCCGCGAGCGCGGGGACGGGTGGGACGGCCATCGCCACCTGTGCGGCAAGCGTAATGAGCGCGCCCTGGCGAACCCAGAGGTTGGCCAGGACGAGGAACGCCAGTCCCATCAGGAGGATTCTTGCGGTCCGCAGACGGCCTCCTCCTTCAGCGCGCTGCGCAGGGTCAGGTCACGTCTCGACCTCTCGGCGCGATGGGCGGACTCACCGCCCTGAGAAGGGCGGTGGCGGAGGCGGAGGCTCCGGTCCCGGCTCGAGGTCCGGCGGGGCCGGTGGGCTCCCGCCGCCATCGTCACCGTCATCGGACCCGGGAGGCGCAGGGGGCGGCTCCAGGTCCCACGGCTGCAACGCGAAGTTGACAACCAGCGTCTCGCCGGCCTCCACGAGCAGCCCCTCCCTGGCCGGCTCCCAGCCGCGCAGGTAGACCTGGATCACAGCTCGCCCGGCGGGCGCATTGAGCGAGTAGCGCCCCCGCTCGTCGGTGATGGTGCTCACCGCGTGGAAGTCCGGTGGGGCGATGGCGGTCGAGCCGCCCTCGGCCGCATCGTCGTCATCGGGCTCGAGGGCCGGTGGCGGGGGCGGCGGTGCCACGGGCTCGCCCGGGGGCTCCCAGGCGATCTCGCTGCGGATGGTCACGCGCGCCCGAGCCAGCGGCACCTCGCCGTCCTCGGTGATGCCCATCACCCGGCCCTCAACCGTCCCGACGCCCTCGACAGGAGTCGGGCGCAGGCGGAAGTCCGCGGCCGCGGTGCGCCCCAGGCGGACCTGCACCCGGCGCCAGCCCCGGTCCATGCCGGGCGCCACCACGGTGACGACGTACTCGCCGGGCGGTACGGCGGCGATGCGGTAGGAGCCGTCATCCTCGGTGAATGCGCTGAAGCTGGGGAGCTCGGGGGGCGGGTAGATGGTGCTCTGGCTGTCGTCATCGTCCATGATCACCGCGCCGGCCACCCGCGCAGTGACCTCCACGCCCTGTAGCGGGTGCAGGCCCCCTTCATCCTCAACGGTCACCATGCCCACGATCTGCCCGCCGACCTCCGGCACGATCTCCGGCGCTCGCGCGCGCTCAGACTCGCGCACCTCGACGGAGACGTATCCGCCGCTCATCCCGTCGCGGGCGATGGCCGCCACGCGATGGCGGCCCGGCGGCACGCCCTCGATGACGTAACTGCCGTCGTCCCGCAGCGCTCCGGGGACCGGCTGTCCGTCAAGGGTCAGCTCGTACTCGCCGGCGGCGCTGCTCACGTCCACCCGGCCCTCGATGGCCGATGTCTGTGGGGATGTGGGCGGTGCCGGGCCATCGGCCCTCTCGCCCCCTCCGCCACAGCCGGCCAGTCCGACCATGATGACGATAGAGAGAACAATCGGTAAGGTCCAGGTCCGCATCGTCAGTCCTCCTCACACGCCTCGGGGCACGTCACGCCTGCTTCAGCCCTGGCAGCGGCTGCGTCTGATCCTCGCCACGCTCCAGCAGCTCGACCGCGTCGCCCGGTCGGGCGCGCGCCTCCATCGGTATCCAGACCTTCTGCGAGGCCTTGCCCCGCTTGACCTTCTCGCGCATGTGCTCCATGGCCTTGACGCGCTGCCTAAAGTCCGTGTCAGGTCCCACGATGTGCACCAGATCGCCCACCCGCATGGAGACGTCGAGCCTGATCAGCGCCCGCATGAAGCGCCAGTCGAACTCGATGACGTTGCCGATCTTCCAGGCGCGTACGACGAACTCGGTCACGCGCTACTCGGCCTCCCGCTCCCGCAGTCGCTGCTCGTAGTACTGCCGGTACAGACCCACGCGTATTCCCAGCGCGCGGGCTCGCTCGATCACGGTCCGCACCACGACCATCTCAGGGTCCCACCGCATGGTGGTCGTGTCATGCTGATTATACACGAATACCCAATCTTTCGCAGCCACTTCATCGAGCTGATCGGCCACGAACTGCGCATAGGGCTCCACCGAGTTATACTGACGTGGCTCGAACCCCAGATGGTTCCCCCAGTCGCAGTCGTGCCGGACGGTCAGCGGCAGCTCCAGCATCTCCGGGAAGCCCTGGGCCTCGTAGAAGAATGGCTGACACTGCAGCGGGACGGGAACCCAGTCGTGCTCGTTGCGCATCCAGCTTCGCACGTAGCGGATTCCGGCCATGTGCAGGATCGCCAGCAGGTCCGGGCGGTCGCCCAGGCCCCTGTAGTAGCCGAAGGGCGTGGTCAGCCCCTTGACCTCAATGCCGAGCAGGTCCCGGATGACGGTCGCGGCGCGGTCCACCTCCCGCGCGATCTGCGCCACCGAGCCGCCCTCATGGATGGTCTCGCCCTCCTCATTGACCTGCCAGAGAGTCTTGAAGAGCACGTGCGAGTAGGTGTGCTGGCCGGCGTCGAAGAGCCCGGTGTCAAGTGCCGCGCGGATGGCGTCGGCGCTATGCTCGACCGTCCGGCCGCACAGAAAGAAGGTGCCGGGGGCCTCCAGCTCGCCGTGCACCCGCGTGGCGACCTCCATGAACTGCTCGGTCACCGGCGAGTCCGGGTCGCGGCTCTCGACATCGTAGCCGAGCAACAGCCAGGGCATGCCGTGACCTCCTGGGCAGCTATCAGCGACGAGCTACGAGCGACGGCGCATGGCACGGCGCCCCGCGGACGGGTTTCGTCTGCCGGCAGCTGAGCGCTGAGAGTTGGCCGCTACTCCATCAGAGTCTCCGCGGCGCCGTGGTAGACGCTCTCGCGCAGATCATCGTCTGCGCCCATGGCATCGAGGATCTCCTCGTAGCGGTCCCGCATGATCACCGGGTCGGAGGTGTCGGAGGCGTAGCAGAGCCTGCGCGAGGCGCTCTCCCAGACCTCCTCGCCCAGGCTCAGGAACAGGTCAACGAGGAACTCGGTAGAGCGCTTGAGGCAGACACTGGAGAGGTCCCAGAACAGGTTCTCATAGGTCGCGATCATCATCCACTCCTCGTCGTACCAGGGCTGGCCGAGGTGGGGCATGAGGACCCTCAGCTCCGGGCAGGAGCGCAGCGCCATATCCAGGCAGACCGGCCTCATGCGCCGGCAGGCGATGTCGTGGCCGCGCTCGTTGCGCAGCCTGCCGAGGATGCCGCAGTGAATGTTGCAGGGCATCCCCAGCGCCTCGGCGCGCTCGTAGATGGGCAGCAGCGAGCGGTCGTCGTAGGGGACCCTGGGGACGATCATCTTCAGGGCCTCGAAGCCGAGGGTGTGGAGGTGATCGACCTTCTCGACCCCGTCGATGCCCAGCTTGACGTAGCCGAAGCCGATGATCATCTCCGGGTATTGCTCGCGGGCGCGGATGACGCCCTCGTTGTCGTACTGGTTGAACAGTGGCCCGCAGGTGGACATGCCGACCTTCTCGATGCCGATGGACTGCGCGCGCTGCACGTACTGCTCGAGCTCGCCCTCAGCGCGATGGTAGTGGCGGTGGATGTCAATGATCATGTGCATTACCGGCTCCTCTCACAACGACCTGTGTATGCGTCGGTTCGGCTCCGCCGCAGCGGTGTCCTGC
>JBNGDZ010000363.1:3558-5428 GCA_049975765.1 Armatimonadota bacterium | reverse complement strand
GGCCACGATCGGTGAGCGGGATACGATGCGCCGTGCGGCCTACAGCCAATCAGCCCACCTCACGGCGTGACCTCTCGGATCGTGAAGCCGATGATGACCTTGACCTTCATGGGCTCCTGCTGCTGGGCCTGGCCCATGCCGGCGCCCATGCCCATGCCGGGGCCCATACCCATCCCGGGCATCTCGCCAGGCATTCCGCCCATGCCCACCTCGCCGGGCATTCCCATCATGCCCCCGGCCTCCGGCGGCATTCCGGGCCCCATGCCGGGCTCGCCGGGCATCATGCCGCCCTCCATGCCGGGGGGCATCATGCCCGCGGGGCCCATCGGCTCCATGCCCATGCCCTCCATGCCTGGGCCCATCGTCCCGACACCGGCGGCCGCCCGCTGGACCTCGAAGCTATGGACGATCCTGTCCACGATGCGGACCGGCCGGTCGAGCTGGTAGGCCCACCAGGTGATGCGCTCGCCGGTGTAGGAGGTGTCCACCTCGGCGCTGGCGCCTCCCATGCCGCCCATGCCTGGACCCATGCCCATGCCGGCCATCTCGTCGCCGAAGGCCATGCCGCCACCGGCCTCAGGCGGCATGCCACCCATCATCTCGCCCGGCATGCCACCCATCATCTCGCCCGGCATACCGCCGAAGGTCTCGCCGCCGAGAACTCCCCCACCTCCGGCTGCGCCACCGCCGGGGATGGTGATGGTGTCATCGTCCACGCTGTAGGTGCTGCGGATGCGCACGGTCGGCTGGTTCCCGACCCACTCAAAGCCCTCGACGGTGTGCTTGGCGCGGACGGTTCTGGTCTCGAGGTCATCGAGGGGGCTGCCTGGTCCGGCTGCCGCGCCCATCCCCTCGGCGCCCATGCCAGCCTCGCCGGGCATGCCCATCATGCCGGCCTCTCCCGGCATCGCGCCCGGTCCCATCATCCCCATGGGGCCCATATCACCGGGCATGCCACCCATTGCGCCGCCCTCGGCCCCCATACCCATGCCGCCGGCCGCGCCGGTGGCGGTCCCCCGAAGAGGGTCCGGGAAGATGGTGATGCTGCCCTGCCAGGAGTCACCCACCCGCACCGGGCGGCCCGGCAGCGGGACGAGCATCTCGGCCAGCTCGAAGCGCGGCTCATCATCATGCTTGAGCTGCATCTCGCCCTCGTCCAGGGCGAGGTAGGTGTGGGATCGACCGGCCCGCTTGAGCACCGCGACATCGCCCGTGCCGTACTGGGTGCCGGCCCGGCCCACCACCACGTGCAGCACTGCGTGGCCGGCGGAGATGCTGGGGCTCATGACCTTGTTCTTCCAGTTGGCCACCACTGCCCCGTTGTACTCCTTGGCGAGGGTGTAGACGTCCTCGGCGTTCTCCTCCTCGGGGTCCGGCTTCATATCCCACCGCCCCTCGGCCCGGTAGTGGACCTCATCGTTGCGGTTGTACCACAGCCGCAATGGGATCCGGCTGGGAGCCTCGGAGGCCGCCATGGCGTTCTTGAGGGTCACCGTGATGGTGGCCTCCCCCACCTTCCTGCCGCTGGGGTTGAGCGCCACGGCGGTGAGAGTGTACTGACCGTCGGGGTAGAGCTCCTCGCCCTCCTCGTCGCGGTCGCGGGTGTTCCAGACGTAGCTGAACGGGGAGGTGACGGCGGTCAGGAACTCGCCCTGGCCGCCCCGTTCGATCTTGTAGGAGATCCAGCCGTCGTCGGGATTGGGCTTGGTCGCCCGCAGTGTAACCATGTCTCGGACGGTGTCCCCATCCTCGGGGGTCACGAAGCGCACTCCCTGGGCCTCGGCAGCCAGGCAGAGACCCACCAGCATGATGGCAAGCAGGGCAGTCACCACAGGTGTGTGCCGTCGCATCGCCCTTCCCCTTTCAACGC
>JBNGDZ010000363.1:0-3548 GCA_049975765.1 Armatimonadota bacterium | reverse complement strand
AACGCCGCGTCGAGGCTCGCATACCACACGCCGGCGGAGGCGGGCGCCTACTCCGCCCCGCCGGCCAGCGTATCGAACACCGGCTTGAGCTGCCGGTAGCTGTCGTCCAGGCTCTGGGGCACCACGCGCGTCTCGGCCACCGCCGTCATGTAGTTCGTGTCGCCATTCCAGCGCGGGACCACGTGCATGTGCAGGTGGTCCGAGATCCCGGCGCCGGCCGCCTGCCCCAGGTTCAGTCCGATATTCAAGCCCTCCCAGTAGAGGACCTCCTTAAGGGCGCGAGCGGAAAAACCCGTGAGCTTCCACAGCTCCGCGGACGTCTCCGGCGACAGCTCCTCCAGCATGGCCACGTGCGGTACGGGCACGACCATCAGGTGCCCGCTGTTATACGGGTAGGTATTGAGCAGAACGACGTTCCGCTCGCCGCGATACAGGACGTGGTTGGCCTCGTCGTCGTCGGACTGGATCTTATGGCAAAAGACGCACCCGGACGGCCGCTCACCGGTGACGTAGCCGATCCGCCACGGCGCCCACATTCTCTCCAAAGGCGGTGCCTCCCTTTCTCAAAGGGATTATAGGTTCGCCGCGGGCGGATGTCAACGCGTCCGGGCGTCCCGCCCGTGTCTCCGCTGTGCTCATTCATACTGGTCCGTACTGGAGCGCGGGCGCCCTCGCCCGCGCGTTCCACGAAAAATCGGGAGTGCGCACCGCGGCCGCCGGGCTCATTGACTCCGCCCCGGCACGCTGATATACTCTGGTTGCACTGTATGCCCCCCCGTGGGCCGGACGCATAGAGCCGGCCCACGGCCATTCTTGCGCACCCATGCCATCAGGACTGCCACCTCGATGACCACAATGACCCGCCACACAGAGGAGATCGAGGATCTCCGCGAGCATCTCATGCGCCGGTGGATCACGTGGGGCATCCTTCCCATGTGCGTCTGCGCGACCCTTGCGCTGGCGGCCCTCGCGTGGGGCCCACCGGGGATCATCGCAGGCAAGCAGCAGACGCGGCTGGCCTTTGAGATCGTGCTGGGAGCGGGCGCCGCCGTCTTTCTGGCCGGCTTCTACATAGACGGTCATTGGACCAGCGCGGATCGCCTCGGCAGGCGCATCTTCAAGGCAGCCGGCGGCGAGCCCGACGAAGAGAGCCCGCGGGACTGGGCGAAGTACAGCTCCCACCGGTCGGCGCTGCGCAGCAATGCCGACATCGCTCTCAACTCGATCCGCGCCTCCGCCGACGCCATCACGCTGATGGGCGCGGCCATTGGGCTGGTCGCCATTGTGGCCGTGCTGGTGGGCCTTCCCGGCGAGCACGTGGTGCAGATCCTGCTGCTGGGGCTGTTCTACCAGCTCTTCGTCTACTCGCGGCATCCCTACTACATTCGCCTGGCGGAGGCGGCCCTCGGTGGCGAGCTGCTGCCGCGGGCGCATGAGGAGGAGACCAACGGGGGGCAGTAGCCGCCCCACCGTCCAGCCGCAGCCCCGTCCCACCACCCGAGCATTGAGCTGATCGCAGATGCGCTATCAGAGGCCGAAGGGCACCAACGACATCCTGCCCGAGGAGGCACCGCGCTGGCGCTTCGTCGAGCGCACCTTCCGCGACATCTGTCGCCGCTACGACTACGCCGAGATCCGAACGCCCACCTTCGAGGAGACCGAGCTATTCGTGCGCTCCGTCGGCGAGGACACCGACATCGTCTCCAAGGAGATGTACACCTTCGAGGACAAGGGTGGCCGGAGCCTGACGCTGAGGGCGGAGGGCACCGCCCCCACCGTGCGTGCCTTCCTCGAGGAGCACATCCAGGGCCAGGACCGCGAGCGGCTCGTGAAGCTGTACTATATCACGTCCATCTTCCGGCAGGACAGACCCCAGGCGGGCCGCTACCGGCAGCACCACCAGGCCGGCGTGGAGGCCCTCGGGTCGCCGGAGCCGGGGGTGGACGCGGAGGTCATCGACCTGGCGATGACGTTCTTTCGCGAGGTGGGGATCGAGGGCACGCGGCTGCTGATCAACTCCGTGGGCTGCCCCAGGTGCGCGCCGGGCTACGTGGAGGCGCTGAAGGCCTCGGTCGCAGACAGCGTGCAGGAGATGTGCGAGGACTGCCAGCGCCGCTACGAGACCAACCCTCTGCGGCTGCTCGACTGCAAGAACGAGGCCTGCCGGCGCATCACCGAGGGCGCGCCGAAGATGCTCGATGAGCTATGCGGGGAGTGCGAGGAGCACTTCAGCGGCCTCCGCGAGCACCTGGACGCGCTGGGGATCGCCTACGAGATCGACCCCCGGATCGTGCGGGGGCTGGACTACTACACCAAGACCGCCTTCGAGTTCCGCCATGATGCGCTGGGCGCGCAGGACTCCGTCGGCGGAGGCGGCCGCTACGATGAGCTCGTGGCGCAGTGCGGTGGGCCGCCGACGCCCGGCGTGGGCCTGGGCATCGGCCTGGAGCGCGTGCTGCTGGTGCGCCGGGAGCTGGGGCTGAGGGATGAGGAGCAGCCGCGCGAGGGCAGCTTCATCGTCACCATCGGCGAGGAGGCGTGGATGCCCGGCTACGAGCTGCTGCACGACCTCCGCCAGGACGGCGTCAAGGCCGAGATCGACTACCGGAGGCGGTCCATCCGCGCCCAGATGCGCTACGCCGACAGCCAGGGCTACCTCAACGCCGTCATCCTTGGCCCCGATGAGCTGCAGAAGGGCGTGGCCACCGTTCGGGACATGGTCTCCGGCGACCAGCAGGAGGTCCCGGTGAAGGAGTTGGCGGAATACCTGAAAGCCACACGAGCCGGGTGATGCGCGGCGCGTCAGCCGCGTGACGGGGAGCGAATCATGCTCTGCCCGCAGTGCCAGCAGGGCGTCCGGCAGCAGGAGCTCGACGACGGGAGGTGCCCCTACTGCGGCTTCCCCTGCGGCGAGTTCAACCGCCGCGTGACGCAGATCCAGATCATCTTGGGCGCCATCTTCGCCTCCACGCTGGTCTACGGCATCATGGTGGCGGTGCTGGAGCTATACACCGGCTACCGGGGGCCGGGACTGGGCGACAATGAGCTGGTGCTGGGCATGGCACTGATCGGCGCCTCCGCGGGCATCTTCGCCGCCTCGGCCATGTTCGAGCGCCGGGCGCTGGAGCTGCAGACGACGCTCTCCTACGTTCGCATCGCCATCGTGCTCGGCGCCATGGCCGAGGTGCCGGCGATCTTCGGGCTGGTCATGTATCTGCTGACGGGCAGCCTCCCCTGGCTGGTGCTGTTCCTGGCTGCGAGCTGGGCGCTGTTCATCCGCCTGGGCCTGCGCCTGCCGGCGATCCTGCGGGGCATCACCGACTGCCTGCGGACGGAGTGATCGCTTTTCTGGACCGCAGGCTCCCAGACTGGGGTTGTGACATCAGGGCGGGACGTTAGCCCGACCTTCAGCCTTTCGCCTTGCACGCCCTCGCACCAGCGGTGTCGGGCTGGAAGCCCGACCTACGCGGCGGGGCGGGCACTGGGGTCCGCCGTTCCCCCTTGTATATTGGTAAGTGGTGTTTGATGGAGGTGTCTGGAGGGGTTTG
>JBNGDZ010000362.1:4913-5449 GCA_049975765.1 Armatimonadota bacterium | reverse complement strand
CATTTCGCGGCTCCTGCCGTTTTACTTTCTTTCCCCTCATGAATAATCCGGGTTAATGGCCGCTATCGCGGTACTGGGGTTGACGATGTACCTGGGGCTCAGCGCCGCCCGTCGGACGGATACACTGGACGACTATTGGGTCGCGGGCCGGGGCGTCAGCGTGTTCACGAACGCGTCGGCGATCTCGTCCAACTACCTGTCCGCGGCGTCCTTTCTGGGTGTGGCGGCCTTCGTGTGGGCCAACGGTTTCGACGGCGTGTGGTACGCCACCGGCTTCGCGGCCGGCTACATCCTCCTGCTGCTGTTCATCGCCAGCCCGCTGCGGCGGTTTGGGGAGTACACCATCCCCGACTTCTGTTGCGGACGCTTCAACTCCGATCGCCTGCGCCACGCCGGCATCGCGTGGACGTGTGTGATCTCGGCGCTGTATATCATTGCGCAGATGGTGGGTGTGGGGACGCTGATGGAGGTGGTGACGGGCGTTCCCTGGGTGTGGGGCGTCATCATCCTCGGCGGCGTGATCACCCTCTACGTGG
>JBNGDZ010000362.1:0-4903 GCA_049975765.1 Armatimonadota bacterium | reverse complement strand
AGATGGCGCAGTTCTGGATCATGACCACGGCTATGATCCTGCCGCTGTTCGTGCTCATGCCACGGCACGGCTACTCGAAGCTGCTGATGCACGCCTACCAGGACAGGGCGCCGGTCTCGGCGGCGGAGGCAACGGAGGCGGGCTCACAGACAGTGACCGCTCAGCCGGCGTTCTCGCCGCAGGAGGCGGAGCGCTTCGGCTCCCTCAGGGCGTGGGTCTCGCCCTTCCAGAAGTGGGACCTGTGGGGGAGCGTTTCGCTGCTGGTGGCGCTGGTCTGTGGCACGGCCGGCCTGCCGCACATTCTGGCCAGATTCTACACCAATCCCAACGCCAGCGCGGCCCGATGGTCCACCGTCTGGGTGCTGGTCTTCATCGGCGTGTTCTACATCACCACGCCGATCTGGGGGACCTACGCCCGCGCCGTCCTCGGCCCGGACGCGGCGATCCGCAACGCGGCGGGGGAGGCGAATCCGAACTCGGTGATGCTGCTGACCAGCCGGGAGGCCGGGGCCTGGGCGGAGGCGCTGGTGGCCGCCGGCGCCATCGCCGCATTGCTGTCCACGGTCTCCGGGCTGCTGATCGCGCTCAGCTCGGCCTTTGCGCACGACTTCTACGGGGAGCTGTTCCGCCCCGACGCCAGCGAGAGACAGAAGATGAAGGTGGCGAAGATCGCGGTGGTGATCTGCGGCGGCGGGGCTATCGCCGTGGGCCTGCTGTTCCGCGACGCCAACATCGCGTGGATGGTGGGCCTGGCCTTCGCGGTGGCCGCCAGCACGTTCTTCCCTCTGCTGGTGATGGGCATCTGGTGGCGGCGGATGACCGAGCAGGGCGCCTTCGCCGGTCTCGTCGTCGGCGGGACGATCTCGGCGGTGATCGTCATCGGAAAGCTGGCCAACCTGTGGGCGGTGGAGCAACCGGCGATCCTCAGCGTCCCCGCGGCCTTCCTGGCCATCTACGTGGTGTCGATGCTCACGCAGGACCAGGATGAGGTCGTGTGGCAGACATGGGACGCCGCATTCCACGCCCTGCACCACCCCAACAGCGACCTGCCGGAGCCGGAAGAGATGGCCGAGGTCGCCGAGACGGCGGAGGTGGCCGAGGTGTCGGCGCACGAGGAGGTCGAGACCATCCCGCATGAGTCCGACGAGGGGGAGTCCTGAGCGCCGGCACACAGCACGCGCATCGCCGGGGAGCGCCCGGCCCTCCCCGGTTGTTCATCTGTGAGCCCGCCGACTCAGGGCTGTTCCCGGTGCCACGCCACGAACTCGCGAAGGCCCTCGGCAAGGCTCCACCGCGGCTCCCAGCCCAGCAGCCGCCGGGCTCTGTCGATGCTGGCGTAGGTGCGGGGAACGTCGCCCGGCTGGTCCTCGAGCACCTCCACCACCGGCTCGACTCCCACGGCCTCGCCCACGGCCGCGATCATCTCATCCAGGCGCACCGGGGCGGAGCTGCCCAGGTTGATGATCTCCCACTGCAGGTCGCTCTCCCAGGCGGCGATGATGCCCCGCACGATGTCGGCGACGTAGGTGTAGTCGCGGCTGGAGGAGCCGTCGCCGTACTGGGGGATGGGCTCACCCGCCTCCAGCAGCCTCACGAACTTGTTGATGGCCAGGTCCGGACGCTGGCGGGGGCCATAGACCGTAAAGAAGCGCAGCACCACGATAGCCATACGGTAGAGGTGGTGCCAGGTGTAGCACAGCGCCTCGGCGCCGACCTTGCTGGCGGCGTAGGGGGAGATGGGCCGGTCGACGCGCTGGTCCTCACTGAAAGGCACCTCGTTGGCGGCGCCGTAGACGGAGGACGAGGAGCCGAAAACGAAGCGGTCAAGACCATGCTCTCGCGCGGCCTGGAGAAGCACCGCCGTTCCATCTACGTTCACGCGCGCGTATGCCACGGGGTCCTCGATGGAGGGGCGCACGCCCGCACGGGCGGCGAGGTGGATCACGCCGTCGAGCCCGTAGCCGAAGGCCCGCTCGACGGCTTCCGGGTCGCAGATGTCGCCCTCGATGAGCTGGAAGCGCTCGTCCTGCACCAGCTCAGCGACGTTGCGGCGCTTGATGGCCGGGTCGTAGTAGGGGTCGAAGTTATCCAGCCCGATGACGCGGTCCCCGCGCGCCACGAGGGCCTCGCTGAGGTGAGAGCCGATGAACCCCGCGGCGCCGGTGACCAGGATCGTCCCGCCACTGTTCTCGCTCACGATGATGTGTTGCGCCGCCTCAGGTGGTGATCGCCGCGGTCTGACGGCCGCGGCGCTCCGCGACGTGAGTATACACTGGCGGCGCGCGCCGGCGCAAGCGGCAGGATACCGCCGCCGGGGGCTTGAATACCGTACGGTCACAGGCGCATCTGCAGGGGGCAGTGGCGTCGTAACGGATGGGACTTGAGGGTGAGTCACCGTGGCCAAGGCCGTAGGCGTGGGCGTCGTGGGACTGGGTCGTATCAGCGCCAGTCACATCACGGGATACGCGGCTCTGGACAGCGCGGAGGTGGTGGCGCTGTGTGACGCGCAGCCCGAGCGCATCGCGGACGCCGTGAAGCGGCATGGGCTGGAGGAGGCCCTGGCGACCACCGACTTCGCTGAGGTGCTGGCGAGCGACGAGGTGCAGGCGGTGAGCCTGGCGCTGCCGGACCACCTGCACCACGACTTCACGCTTGGGGCCATCGCCGGCGGCAAGCACGTGCTGTGCGAGAAGCCCCTGGCGATGAACGCGGCGGAGGCGCAGGAGATGCTGGCGGCCGCCGAGGAGGCAGGGATCGTCCACGCCGTGCACATGCAGCGGCGGTATGCGCCATCGGTGCGCTATATCCGCGACCTGGTTGCCGAGGGCTTCCTCGGCGAGCTGCGGCACTTCCGCTGCCGCATGTCGGTGCATCGCATCTCGGACCCGGACGTGAGGCTGGAGTGGCGTCTGCAGGCCGAGAGGGGCTGCTACGGGGTGCTCGGCGACCTGGGCGCACATGCGCTGGACCTGGCGCACTTCACCATGGGCGAGAGCGCGGGGGAGATGGTTGCGGCGGTCGCCCTCGGCGCCATCTTCATCAAGCGGCGCCGGCTCGAAGACGCCGACGGCAGCGGCGAAGTGACCGCCTGGGATGCCATCAACGTCGCCAACCGCTACGAGACCGGCGTGCTCGGCAGCTACCAGCTCTCGCGCTTCAGCCCCGGCTACTCGGGCTTCGAGATCGATGGCCAGGAGGCCTCGGTGGCCGTGCGGGGCGACGACCCTGGGGGCGCCATCATGGTCTACGAGCGCCGGCCGCGCGATGACCAGATCCCCGCGTCGGAGTACGCCGGGCGCGAGATCCCTGAGCGGTACCGCGACGGGCAGACGCTCTTCGGGAGCTTCATCGATGCTATCCTGCAGGGCGGAGAGGCGTCGCCGAGCTTCGCGGATGGGCTGCGTGTGGCCCGGGAGCTTGACAGCATCCACGAGGCGGCCTTCAGCGAGGCCCAGCACGAGTAGAAGGTCGCCGGACGGCGTGAGGAACGGCAGGCCGGACAGTGGTCCGGCCTCTCCATACGGCATGACGGCGGCCTGGGATGTCCGGGACGCGAGCGGAGAGCTGAGGATCAGGGCCATCGACGGGCGGCCGGGTGTCGGGCTAGGTGCAGAGGTCGGCGATGAGCAGCTCCACGACCGTCCGCTCGTCCATGTCGCCGACGAGGCCCTTGAGCTGAAGGTCCGCGCGATAGATGCGGTCCAGGCCGCGGGCGAGTTGGCCGTCGCTGAACCGCGCAGCCTGCTCCGTGTAGGGTCGCAGCAACCTCTGATTGCGCGAGATCAGCTCCGGGAAGTTATGATGCTCCGGGAGACGGGTGGCAACGTCCTCCGGCGGATCCCCGACCCGGTCGGCGGGGACGCCGAGCTGGCGCAGATAGCGGGCCTGCCAGATCATGCGGATCTGCCGCTGGAGCATCCCCAGGAAGCGGAAGTACTCCCCGCTGCCACAGCCCTCGGGGAGCACGCCGTCGAGCATGGAGAGCGCGCCGGCGGCGTCCTTGCGGCCGACGGCATCCATGATGTCGAAGATGTTCTCCTCCGTGACTCGAACCGAGACCGCCTGGACGTCCTCCACCGCCACCTCCTCCCGATCGCCGACGTAGGCGGCGAGCTTCTCGAGCTCGCGCAGCAGGCGGTCAACGTCACTGCCCACCGTCTCGCAGAGCACCCGGGCGGCGTCGGGCCTGATGCGCTTGTCCAGCCGCTGCATCTCGGAGGCGGCCCAGCCGGGCAGCGCGTCGGGGCCTGGCGCGTTGCACCGGACGATCTGACCGGAGCCCTGCACGGCCCTGCGCAGCGCCGCGGCCACCGGCACGCCCCTGCGCCAGTCATCGGGCTGCTTCTGCGCGACGAGCACCACCGCCAGGCCCGGCTGGAGCGGCTCCAGGCGCCCGGCGAGCGCCTGCTGCTCGTCGTTGGTCAGCGCCGCGATGTCGCGGACGACGACCATGCGTCTGGGGGCCATCAGCGACCCGGCGGCAAGCTCAGCAGTGATCCCGTCCAGGCCCTTCTCGGTGGCGTCGAGACGCACCAGTCCGAACTCCCGGTCCCCCTCTTCCAGCCAGGCCTGTGCGAGCTGCTCGACGGCGCGTTGCTTAAGCACGTCCGCGTCGCCGTAGAGCAGCGTCAGCGGGAGGTCAGTTCGAAGCTGCGGCTGCCGCGAGCTTACGTTGCAGTCCCACCCTCGCGCCCGAACTCCCGCAGGTCTCGGCGGAGATCGGCGATGAGTCGCCTGGCCTGGGCGCGCACCGCGCGGACCTGCGCATCATCGGGGTCGTTGCGGCCGTAACGCTGATCGTAGAAGCGGTCGGTGAAGCGCTGCAGGCGCTGCCGGACCGGCGGGCTGGCGGCCAGGCCGGCGGCGGCCAATGCGTCGGCGAAGACGTCGCCACGGGCGATCA
>JBNGDZ010000361.1:3721-5453 GCA_049975765.1 Armatimonadota bacterium | reverse complement strand
ATGTCGAAATCGCCGTTGCGGTTGGAGTGGAAGGCGATCCGGGAGCCGTCCGGTGACCAGGACGGGGCCTCATCACGGAAGGGCGAGGCCGCCGTCAGGCAGGTTCCGGGATCGTCGGCGGGGGTGCCCAGGTCCTTCACCCAGATGTCGGTGTTACCGTTGGCGTCGGACTGGTAGGCGATCCTGGTGCCATCGGGCGAGACCACCGCCCAGTGCTCCTCCGCGGCGGTGGCGACAACGGGCGTGTTCGCCGAGCCGTCGGTGGCGACGATGTGGATGTCGGCGTTCGCGTCGCCGCGGGTGGTGGTGAAGACGATCTGGGTGCCGTCTGGCGTGAAGCTGGGCTCGGTGTCGGCGCCGTCGCCTGCATCGCTGGTGACCCTCGTGATACCGTCGCGGTCGCCGCGGTCGGTGGCGATGAGATGGATCGCAGGCGTCTCGCCGCGGCGCGTGGAGATAGCGATCTGCCCACCGGATGGGCTGAAGGCCGGGTGCCGGCCGCCCTCATCGGTGAGGTCCTCGTCATTGTCGGAGGGCGTGAGCAGCACCAGATTCCCGCCCCTGTCGTTGATGCGATAGACATAGAGCTGACCGTTGCCCCCGAAGGAGGCGAAGGCGATCACACCCACGGAGCTCCAGGCTGTGCGCTCGGAGACATTCTGGAATACCGTGGCGGAGCTGTCGCCACCACAGCCGGCGAGCACAGCCAACAGCAGCAGCGTACCAAGCAGCGCCACGACGCGCGAGCGGTTTGCCATATCGGCGACTCTCCCATGGTGCCGGCGCGGGGTCCGCACCGTGATCGATCATGCGCGGTATACGTCCGAGGACAGACTGTTGTTTGGACACGAGACGGCAGGCGATGTTTCTCCCGCCGCACGGATTATAGCGCTGTGGCACATCGACGGTCAAGGCAGCCTGCTCGCGCAGTATTCATGTTAGTCACTCTCGCCATGGACGCCGCTTCGCTGGGACCCCGAACAGCAAGGTCCGACAGCTCTTGAATGTGTGTTTTGCCAATACTACCATAGGGTATTATACTATCGTACGGATTTCAATCGGAAGGAGATGATGCAAGGAGGGGCCGTACGACGGAAGCAATACTGACGTAACCGGAGGGAGCGGAATGAGGCTTCGAACGGTAGCAGTGCTGGGGCTAATCCTGTCGGGGGGGGGCGACTTGGTGCGGGCAAGAAATCGTCCCGGGTCTTGAGCGTAGTGCCACAGAACATGGCGTCTTCAGAGATGCGGGGAGCGGCGAACTCCAGGAACTGACCTTGGATCTGATCACCCCGGCGAACAACCCTCCAGGCGAATGGGAACTGATTGACGGGGAAGAGTATACTGTAACCTTGACGTTGACTGACACCCACTCGCGACTTCGCAAGGCGGCCGTCTATGATCCGGACGGCAACCTCCTCGATGAGCAAATGGCGGACCCTCCCGTCGCAAGTTTGACGGCTCAAGGCACGTTCGTCGCGGCGCAGAACCGCAAGCAGGACTACAGGTTCGAGTTCAAGCATGACTTTGACTGCAACTGGGAGGCTGTGCTGGTCAAGGAGTGGGACGGGGAGGAGCCGCCGCCCCTTCCGGTTGTGATCCAAGTGTGGGTAGTGGACGGCAATGAGGCCCCCCCGGTAGCGCTTGCGGGCCAGAGCGTGACCGTCTGGGAAGCCGGTGAGCCGGAGGAGAGTGGTGTTGAGCAAACAACCGGCGTCGAGGGCGAACCTGC
>JBNGDZ010000361.1:0-3621 GCA_049975765.1 Armatimonadota bacterium | reverse complement strand
GCTGACGGTGATCCCGGCAACGTAGTCGTTGAATTGTTCGAGGGACAGGATAAGATTATGGACGGGATGGTCTCGGAGACCAAGCAGCTGGAAGGGTGGTACAGGTACGTCATCGGTCCCAGACCGGTCACGGGCAGCTACACGGTCAAGGCAAGATACGATCCTCCCGAAGGCGAGGAGCAGGTGGATGACGGTCCGGTTAGCGTTCCGAACGACTGCGGGGCAGTGGTAGCAGACCCGCGCAATATCGTGACGGAGATCGACCCGGGTGCTCATCAGGTAACATGGGGGCCTGAGTTCACATTCACAGTCCAGCCCGAGGGTCCAATGTGGTAGGGAGGACCAATCAGACCGGGCGCGGGCATGTCTGCGTCCGGTCTGGCCTCAGGGGGTTGCTGTTGGCACTATGCTGGCGCGGCCCTCATGGGTCTGCGTCTACTAATGCAGGAGGTGAAGTGCCATGCGCATGTGGCTGTGCCTGCTTGTCGTGCTCACCGCGTTCGCATCAGTAGGAGAAGTGTTCAGCCAAGGCGATGAGCGCGAGTGGACTGGCGACATCACAGCGTCGATCGCGGGGGTCTTCCTGGATGCGGACAGCCGTGAGTCCAAGGATCTGACACTCACAATCGAGCCGCGGGTCCAAGCCGATGCACAGCGTTGGCTTGTGCAGAGCGACGTCACATACACCGTGACGGTCAAGGCGAATAGACCAGAGGGAGGGATTGTCGGGCTGGCGATCTACGACTGGCGTCGCGGGATGCTGGCCGAGGCCACCGCTCCTGACAGCGTCCCGGAGATGTCCTTACAGACGCAGTTGACGGCCCCGGCGACGGGAGGCTGGTCCGTGGATGTGCACCCAACAGAGCTCGACGGCCCCACATGGCAGATCGAAGCATGGATCGCGACGTGGCCCGAATTGGAGGTCGTTGACCAAGTCGAGACTGACACGCACCTGAGCACCACGTTCCGTGTGCCACGCGGGGCGCTGGGAGGCGGCGTGCCTGATCTGTTCAGCGTGGCCGGGGAAGTGCAAGGCCGATCAGTGGAGGTGACGGCAGAACTGTGGCTCGAGGACGATCCTGAACGTCGTTGGGTGCTCACAGACAGCGAGAAGCTCGAGGTCGAGGGCCTGCCCGAAGGCACGTATCTGCTCCGCGTCACCGGTCGAAAGCCCTGGCAGTAGCAGCACAGCAACCGTCCATTCGGTCGGGAGATAGCAGCATGGCGCCTGTCACCGGCTGAGGGCGTAGACCAGCAGGTTCGTCCCCATGCGCAGGGCCTGGAGGCGGACCTCCTCGGGGTCGTTGTGCACCCCGGGGCTCTCCCAACCGTCGCCGAGGTCGGTGTTGTAGGAGTAGAACAGCACCACCCGGCCCTCGTGGATGATCCCGTAGCCGTGCGGCGGCCCGCCGTCGTGCTCGTGGATCTTCGGCAGCCCCCTCGGGAACTCGAAGAGGCAGTGGTAGATGGGGTGCGAGAAGGGCAGCTCCACCAATTCGCGTCCGGGGAAGAGCGCGCGGACCTCCTCCCGGAAGCTCTCGTCGAGCCCGTAGTTGTCATCCACGTGCAGGAAGCCGCCGCCCAGCAGGTACTCCCGCAGGTTGCGCCGCTCGGCATCGGTGAAGCGAATGCGCCCGTGGCCGGTGGCGTGCACGAACGCGAAGGAGTGTAGCTCCGGAGCGCTGGGCTCGACCTCCACGGCACGCTTGGGCAGGTCCAGGCTGGTGTGCTCGCGCGCGAACTCCAGCAGGTTGGGCAGCGACGAGGGGTTCGCGTACCAATCGCCGCCGCCCCCGTACTTGAGCCGTCCGACCAGCTCCTCGGCGCCGGCGGGGACCGCGACGGTTAAGGCGGCTATCAGACACAGCGCGCACGTTATCACGAGCCACGGCACTGAGCGGCGCATATCTATGGCCTCGCGTCAGGGTGGTCTGGTCGTCTCATTCGACGGACGTGGCTCCTGGATGTTCCCCTACCCGACACCCCACCGCCGGCGCAGCAGCCAGTCGAGTCCGCCGACCGCCAGCACCAGCAGAAAGAACCACCAGGTGCGCGTTGGTCTGAGCGTCACCGGGCGGCGCTGGGTCGTGCGTCCCAGCGGCAGCAGCTCGGCCATCTCGCCGGCGCGGTCGATCGGCAGATAGCGCCCGCCCGTCTCCTCGGCGATGGCCTCCAGCACCTTGGGGCGCGCTGCGTGCGTCAGCTCGCCGATGGGCGGGGTTACCTCGAACCGGCGGCGGTCCTCGCCCAGCATCTCCTCGCCTCGATAGGCCCGGGCGGCCACGGCATACACGCCTGGATCGGGGGCCGCCAGCGTGGCGGAGTAGATGCCCTCGACGTCAGCCGGCTCCGCGAGGAGCGTCTGCTCGCCGGCCGGGCCGGAGACCGTAAGCTCCATCCGCGCACCCGCGATCGGCTGGTAGTCGCGGTCCCGCACATGCGCTTCGGCGCGGATAAGCTCACCGCGCTCGAAGCTCTCGCGACCGAGATCAAGCAGCACCTGCCTGTCGGCGCGGGGGGCGATCAGCCAGCCGATGATGCTCGTCCACAGCGCTTCCCACGCCGCCCGGCTGTGGTCGTCGGCGCCGGGCGACTGCCGCCAGCGCCAGGTGTCGGCGACGGTAAGCGCCAGGGTCCGGCCGGCGCCATGGCGGCCGGTCACCAGCACCGGCCCCAGCCTTGCGCCGGCCGCGAGGCCCTCGAGCGCCACCTCAGCTCCCGCTTGCGCGCCCCCGACCGCGTTCATGCCATCCAGCAGCGGCAGGCGCTCCCAGCGCTCGATGCCCGTCCGGCGCAGCGCCCGCGCCATCTCGCCGTCGCCCGTGAGGCGCACCGCGATGGGATCGCCGAGCATTCCCCCCTCCATCCTGACCGGAACCGCGGCGGCCAGGGCGCTGCCGCCCCAGCCGCCTGCGCCGAAGGCGTCCTCTCCGCCCAGCATGGCGAGCGCGCCACCGTCCGCCACGTACTCCGCCAGGCGGGAGATCAGGCCACCGCCCAGCGCCGCGGCCTCGATGTTGGAGAGCACCACGGCCCGGAAGCGGCGCAGCTCGCCGACGGCCGAGAGATCGGCCCGCCGTGGCTGCTCCGCATCGAGCCAGAACTCGGCCGGGCGCTGCTTGCGCAGCAGGATGACGGGCTCCAGGTCCTCGACGCGGGTGAGCAGCCGGCGCAGGAAGGCGTACTCCCGCCGCGGATGCCCTTCGATCAGCAGCAGCCTCGCCTCGCGTGGCTCGACACGAACGACGACGCTGCGGCGGTTATTCGCCTCCGTCACCTCCCCCGCGGCAGATGCCGCCTCCAGCACATAGCGCTGATAGCCGGCCCGGCCGGCGGTGAGCTCAAAGGTCGCCGGCCGCTCAACCTCCCCGGCCGGCAGCTCTCGCTGCTCCAGCACGGTATGCTCGGACAGCAGGCGGACCGTCACAGGCTTCTCCGGCAGGCCCGCGGCCCGAGCCAACACCCGCACCTCAAAGCGATCTCCCTCGGTCACCACGCGCGGCGCCACCAGCCCCGGGAGGCTGACGTCGGGCACCGGCTGGGGGCTGCCCACCCCCAGGCAGAACACCGGAACGCCGTAGGCGCCCAGTGCGGCCGCCACCTGTGCGGGCGGCCGCCAGG
>JBNGDZ010000360.1:0-5465 GCA_049975765.1 Armatimonadota bacterium | reverse complement strand
ATTACTGGCATCAACGCCTCGCTGCCCAGTGACCCACACGAATTTAGATGCTGCCTCCGGACGCCCTCAGCTTGCGTTTTGATTGAGCTTGTCGTATAATCGCCGTGCCGCGGACCTGCTGCATCCCGGCGCGCTCTGCGCCCATCATGGAGGCCGTCGCGAAAGGGCTGACTCATTGTGAGGAGTCTGCTAGCCATCTGCTGTGGTGTGGCGCTCATCGTCATTGTCGGCTGCCAGACCTCTCTGGAGGTGCCCGGGACCGAGGCGGGGCGGAGCGGAGAGGGGGCCATGTCGGCCGAGGAGCAGCAGCGGTGGAATGAGCTCGTGACCAAGATCGAGAAGCTCGAGGAGCGCGGCTACACGCTCGAGCAGCTCATAGAGCGCCAGGAGAAGCAGGAGCAGGCCGAAGCGGTGCCGGCCCTCGACAAGGACCTCATGGCCGTGCGGAGCGTCCTCGCCGACGCGATTGAGTACTCCGGAAGCAAGAGAGCCAGCGAGACACACGATGCACTCCAGCGCCTGGATGCACTGCTGCGCGCGCTCACCGACGATCTGCCCGCCAGTCGGATCATCATCCATTGCGAGCGAGCGCTGGCGTATCTGTCACAGAACGCACTCAACGAGGCGGATGCCGAGCTGACGGCGGCCTACGACATCGCGCACGAGGCGCGGCCGCAGTTGCGCCCCGCGCAGGTCGAGCAGATGATCCAGAGCAAGGCGCGGGAGCAGATCGCCGCCGGCCGCCCCCGGGACGCGGCCACGGTCGTGCGTGCCATCATCGAACGCTGCGCGCGGCACCCCAGCCTGGAGACGATGACGCGAGTCCGTCAGGGCCTCAGCGGCGCCATGGACGCGCTGGACCGTGACGTCTGGCCGGTCGTCTCCGCAGAGCTGTTCGAGATGCATGACGCGATCACCGGACTGGACGAGAGCATCCGCGTGCAGTCCTCTGTGGCGCCAGCCGAGGAAGAGGCTGAGGGCGAGGACATCCTGGAGGAGGAAGCGGAGGGTGAGGGGGCCCTCGAGGGCGGGGCTGGCGAGGCCGAAGCTGAGGGCGAGACGGGCGCTGAGGAGTCGGAGGGGGCTGCAGAAGCCGCGCCCCAGGCCGCCGCACCGCCGCAGGCGGTCCCTCCTCGCTGACGCCCTCCCATCCGTAGACCGCTTGTTCGCAGCACCGATCATCGAACCTCTCGAGGCGTCATGAGCTCTCAGACACCGCCTTTCGTACATCTGCACGTGCACAGCGAGTACAGCCTGCTTGACGGTGCGATTGCGCTGCCGAAGCTGGCGCCCCGGGTTGCCGAACTGGACATGCCCGTCGTGGCCCTCACCGATCATGGCGTGATGTACGGGGCCATCGACTTCTACAAGGGGTGCCGCGACGCCGGCGTCAAGCCCATTATCGGCTGCGAGGTCTACGTGGCCCCCCGCACGCGCTTCGATCGAGACCCCCGCAAGGACCGCACCGCCTACCACCTGGTGCTGCTGGCGAAGAACCTGCAGGGCTATCGGAACCTGGTGGAGCTGAGCTCCCGAGCCTCGCTGGAGGGCCACTACTACAACCCTCGCGTCGACCTGGAGCTGCTCAGCAGCCTTAGTGAGGGTCTGATCGCTCTCAGCGGATGTCCGCAAGGCGAGGTGGGGAAGCTACTTGCGGCCGGGAACAGTGGCGGGGCGCGGCAGCTCGTAGGTCAGTATCGGGACATCTACGGCCCGGACGGCTACTTCCTCGAGATTCAGGATCACGGGCTGGAGATTGAGCAGCAGATCATGCCCGGAATCATCGAGATCTCGCGTGAGATGGACGTGCCGTTGGTCGCCACCAATGACGTGCACTACCTGAGCCGCGAGGACCACCGCTACCACGACGTCCTGCTATGCATTGGGACGAACTCCTGCGTCAGCGACGAGAACCGGATGCGGATGGAGACCGAGGAGTTCTACCTCAAGTCCCGGCAGGAGATGGCGGAGCTGTTCTCGGACTACCCGGAGGCGCTGGCGAACACGGTCCGGATTGCCGAGCGCTGCAACGTGGAGCTGGAGCTGGGCAGCCTGCGCCTGCCGCACTACGATGTGCCCGAGGGCCACGACCTCGACAGCTTCCTCCGCCAGCGCTGCCTGGAGGGCGTCCACCAGCGCTATGACTGCGGGCCCGGCCAGGAGCCGCCGGAGGTCATGGAGCGACTGGAGTACGAGCTGGACGTCATCGAGCAGCAAAACTACTCGGGGTACTTCCTGATCGTGGCCGACCTGTGCGACGAGGCGAGGCGGCGGGGGATGCTGATCGGCCCGGGGCGCGGATCGGCCACCGGGTCGATGGTCGCCTACGTGCTGGGCATCACCCAGCTCGACCCGCTGGAGTACGGGCTGATCTTCGAGCGCATGCTCAACCCCGAGCGGGAGAGCCCGCCGGACATCGACCTGGACTTCCCGGACGACCGCCGGCAGGAGATCATCGAGTACTGCAAGGAGAAGTGGGGCGAGGATCACGTCGCGCAGATCATCACCTTCAACACCCTCGGCGCGCGAGCCGCCATCCGGGACGTCGGCCGGGCGTTGGGCGTCGAGCTGGACAAGGTGGACGCACTGGCCAAGCTGGTGCCTTATGGGATGGAGATCGCTGAGGCACAGCGGTTGATCGGCGACCTCCGCCGGATGGCCGAGCAGGACGCGGACCTGGCCGAGGTCCTCGACACCGCCCAGCACCTGGAGGGCCTGGCGCGACACTCCTCAGTGCACGCCGCAGCGGTCGTGGTGTCCGACGAGCCGCTGATGAACAAGGTGCCGCTCAAGCGCGACGACGACGAGACCATGCCGGTCACCCAGTACGCCATGGATCCTGTGGCGGACGTGGGGCTGGTGAAGATCGACTTCCTGGGGCTGAAGACCCTTCAGGTGGTCTCCAACACCATCGAGATCGTGCGAGAGCGGCACGGCGTGGAGATTGATCCTCTGGACATGCCGCTGGATGATGTCGGGACCTACCAGATGCTCTCCCGCGGCGAGACGGACGCCGTGTTCCAGCTTGAGAGCGAGGGCATGCGCCGGATCCTTCGCCAGCTCAAGCCCGATTGCTTCGAGCACATCATCCAGATGATCGCACTGTACCGCCCCGGGCCGATGCAGTTCGCCGATCAGCTCTGCGAGCGCAGGCACGGTGCAAAGGTGGAGTACCCGCACCCGGACCTGGCGCCCATCCTGGAGGAGACCTACGGCGTCATCCTCTACCAGGAGCAGGTCATGAGAACCGCCAGCGAGCTGGCCGGCTTCAGCATGCCCCAGGCTGAGCTGATCATGCGGGCGATGGCCAAGAAGAAGCAGAAGCAGATGGAGCAGATGAAGCCCCTGTTCCTCGACGGCTGTGTCGCCAACGGCATCGACCGGGCCTGCGCCGAGGACATCTTCGAGCGCATGGAGACGTTCTCGAACTACGGCTTCAACAAGTCGCACAGCACCGGCTACGCGCTGGTCGTCTACTGGACGGCCTACCTGAAGGCCAACTACCCGGCCGAGTACATGGCCTCTCATCTGACCACTGTGATGGACTCCAGCGACGACGTTGCGAAGTACGTCGCAGCCTGTCAGAAGATGGGTCTGGAGGTCCGGCCGCCGTCGGTCAACGCCAGCGACGCGCAGTTCTCGGTGGACGACGAGGGCGCGATCACCTACGGGCTGGCAGCCATCAAGAACCTGGGGCAGAACACGGCCTGGGCAGTCCAGCGCGAGCGGGAGGAGGGCGGGCCATTCCGCAGCCTGGCGGACTTCTGCGCCCGGGTGAGCGCCAGGGATATGCAGCTCTCGGCGCTGCAGCTTCTCATTCAGGCGGGGGCCTTCGACGAGTTCGGCGAGCGCGCGGCCCTTCTCGCCGCGGCTCCGGCGGCCTATCAGGCGGGCCAGCAGCGGCAGGCCGACATGGCGGTGGGCCAGAGCTCGCTGTTCGGGGGCGAGGACGGCCTGGAGGATGTCGAGAACGTGGCCCTGCCGGATGTGGAGCCTCTTCCCAACCAGGAGAAGCTGCGGCTGGAGAAGGAGCTGTTGGGCTGCTGGATCTCGGAGAACCCGCTGGTCAAGAGCCGCGAGAAGCTGGAGCACTGCACCACCGCCAAGCTCTCGGAGCTGACCGACTTCCCCGACGGCCTGGAGATCGTGGCGGGCGGGATGATCAAGAGCTTCAAGCCGCACACCACCAGGCACGGAGATGCCATGTGCTTCTTCACGCTCATGGACCTGGACGCCGAGGTGGAGGTGACGGTCTTCCCGCGACTCTACCAGGAGCGCGGGGAGCTGATCGAGGACGACGCTCTGCTGGTGGTAACCGCCAAGCTGGAGCTGAACAGCCGGACGGGACCGGGCGGGGAGGAGCTCGAGCAGCCGCGCCTGCTGGCCAACTCCATCACGCCCCTGGAGAACGCGCGGAGGCCCTCGGACAAGCGAGTGGACGACGCGCGGCAGGGGCGGGATCGGAAGCAGCGTCAGCAACAGGAGCGGGAGCTGAGGCAGAATCCGCCGGAGGTGGAGTTGCGGCTGCGCCCGTGCACTGACGTGCACCGCGCCATGCAGCAGTTGCGCCAGGCCATCTACGACCATCCGGGGTCGATGGCCGTAAGAGTGCGCGTGCCCGGACCCGGCGGCGAGCGGGTAGTGCGCCTGGGGCCGGACTACCAGGTGGAGGCCGACAATGGCTTCGTGGACGCTGTCAGGCTTCTGCCGTGGGTGGAGCGGGTCGAGATTGGGCGCAACTGAGTGAGCTGACCAGGCCCGCCCGGAGGTGCGTCGCGCTGTCCGATCTCATCGGCATCGTTGACGGGCGCAGCGACCTGCAGGTGTGCCTGCGCGAGCTTCGAGACCGCAGGCACCGTCGGCAGCCGGCCCATATCGAGCGGTCCGCGCGCGAGATCGTGGAGCATGTCGTGGCGGAGCGCGACGCGGCCGTGGTTGAGTACACACGGCGCTTCGACTGCCCCACATTCGACGCCTCGCAGCTCGTGGTGCGATCCGAGACGATCCAGGCGGCCTATGACCAAGTCCCCTCGGACTGGGTGCGTGCCTACCGGCGTGCGCGCGAGAACGTTCTGAGCTTCCACGAGCGGCAGCTCGCCGGATCGTGGCTGGAGGAGTTCGACGGCATGCTGCTGGGCGAGCGCCTTCGCCCGGTGGCCTCCACGGGGGTGCACGTTCCGGGCTTTACCGCGGCTCTGTTCGCGACGGTGGCCATGTGCGTGGAGCCGGCCCGGGCTGCGGGCGTGGAGCGCGTCGTCGTCGCCACTCCGCCGCGCAAGGACGGCGCCATCGATCCCCTGATGCTGGTGGCCTGTGCCGAGAGCGGCGCGGATGAGATCTACCGCATGGGCGGCGCGCAGGCCATCGCCGCCCTCGCGTACGGCACTGCGACCGTGGCGCCCGTAGACCTGGTCGTGGGGCCGGGCAACCCCTACACCATGGCCGCCAAGCGCATGGTCTTCGGC
>JBNGDZ010000359.1:0-5505 GCA_049975765.1 Armatimonadota bacterium | reverse complement strand
CGGCGGGCCCATTCATCCAGCAGTATATCGACCTGCTGCACGATGCCGCCGAGGCCACCGACCACTACCTGAGCATCGGCTCCGGCCCCACCGCGCCGTTCCTGACGCTGGAGCTGATGGGCCGGGCGTGGGAGCTGTTCGACCGGGCGGAGGCGGCGGTCGCCGGCGCCCCGGAGGTGCTCAACCGCGTGCAGGTCGCCCGGCTGCCGCTGCGCTACGTATGGGCGGTGCGCTGGCAGGAGTTCGAGGCCGAGGCCCAGCAGCAGGGCATCGAGTGGCCGGGCCCGGAGGACTTCGTGTCGAACGCGCAGACGTTCATGGACGTCGCTCGCGCCAATGAGATTACGAAGCTCTCCGAGGGGCGCGCCATCGAGGCCTTCGAGCGCCGGACCATCGGCCTGGGCCGCACCACGTCCCCGCCACCTCCCGGCTGCGAGGACCTGCCCCGCGATCAGTGGATCGACCTGCAGGACCGGGGCTTCCGGCTGGCCCGGGAGGGGCAGTGGGCGACCCTGGAGCAGGATGAGAGGGCCTCCGATGGCGTGGCGGCGCGCATGCCGGGGACGCACTACGAGTGGGCGACGCAGCAGGACCTGGCCGTGGCGGGCCTCGATCCGGACGCGACCTATACGGTCTACGCCTCCATCCGCTGCGAGAAGACCGGCGACGAGGGCCTGGCCTTCACCTACGGCGTCTACGACCGCGACGCCGGCAGCGGGCTCGGCGGCGGGCGCGTCGAGTGCGCCGACGTGCCTGACCCGGACTATCACACCTACGAGGTGGCCACCGGGAAGCTGCACGATCGCATGTACATCTGGGTGGCGCCGCCCAGGAATCCGGATAACGTGGAGGCGGTGTGGGTGGACCGCTTCTGGCTCGTGAAGCAGGAGCAGTAGCGTCGGGCACGGCGCACTCGAAGCCGCACGAGCGAAGGGACTGATCTTCCGTAGCCGATCCGGTCGTCTCCGCGAGAGCTGACGAGCAGAGCATCGGCGCGCCCGAGCGCACCGGCCTGACCCGCCGCGCGATCGCCATCGCCTTCGTGCTGGTGATCGGGTTCACGGTGGCCGGGTGCTTCTCGGTTTTCCTCCGCTACGAGATCATCGGCACGGGCTACCTGCCCCGTGGCGCCGTGGCGCTGATGCTGGCGCTGGTGGCGGCCAATGGCGTGCTGCGCGGGGTGAAGTGGCTGCGCATTCGTCCGCTGACTGCCGAGGAGCTGCTGCTGATCTTCCTGCTGCTCATGGTGGTCGGGGCGATCGCGGGGCAGGAGTACGCCCAGCACTTCTACCTCAACATCGTCGGGATCGTCTACTACGCCACACCTGACATCGCGCCTCCGGAGCTGTACCTGCAGGACATCAACCCCCTGTTGCTGCCGACCGATGACCCCGCCAGCCCCGTGGCCGTCTGGGCACATGAGGGCCTCCCGCCCGGCCGGAGCATCCCCTGGCAGGCGTGGGTCAGGCCGCTGCTGGTGTGGACGCCGTTCCTGCTGGCGGTCTACTTCATGGTGCTGTGCTTCTCCGCCGCCCTGGCGTGGCGCTGGGAGCGGGAGGAGAAGCTGCTGTACCCGCTGGTCGAGGTGCCGGTGGAGGTGGCGCACGGCGAGCCGGCCCACTACTCGTCGATCTTCAGCGACCCGCTCTTGTGGCTGGCGTTCGCGCTGCCGTGCATCCACTACACCATCGAGGGCCTCCACGGCTACTGGCCGACCATCCCCTACGTGAACCTCGAGCCGCAGCTGCAGACGCGCTTCGCAGGCCCCTGGGCGGCCTTCAACGGGATCCTGATGCACATCCGCTTCGACATGATCGGGATCGCCTACCTGCTGGCCGGCGAGGTTGGCTTTTCGCTGTGGTTCTTCTTCTTCCTGCGCCGCATCCAGCAGTTCGTGCGGCTGGCCTTCGGGATCAGGACCAGTCACTACGAGTTCTTCCGCTTCCAGTCCTTCGGGGGCTTTCTGCTGCTGGCCGTGGCGCTGCTCTACTCAGCGCGCCAGCACCTGCGCCGCGCCATCGCCAGGGCGTTTGGGATGCTCCAGCCGGAGCCGACCGCCGCGGATCGCGACGAGCCCTACCGGGTGGCGGTGATAGGCTTTCTCGGTGCCTTCGCCTTCGTGGTGTGGTGGTGCAGCTACTTCGGGATGGACACGGTCTGGGCGGTCGCGGAGTACGCGCTGTTTCCGCTGGTGGGGATGGTGGTCGCCCGCGTGATCTGCGAGGCGGGCATGTTCATCTACAGCGCCCCCTTCGGCGGCTACACGGCCGGCTACAACGAGATGCTCTTCAGGCTCTTCGGCGCCGAGCGGATCGGGCCCACCAACGTGACCATGTTGGTCATGACGAGCTGGTGTCAGATCCGCTCGACGGCGACGCAGAACATGGCGGCGGTCTTCCAGAGCTATCGCATCGGCTCCAGGATCGGAGCGCCGCGGCTGAACGTGATGCTACTGGCGCTGGCGGCCATCGCCCTCGCCCTCCTGGCCTGCCACATCGCCGCGCCCTACGTCATCTACACCTGGGGCGTTCCGAAGCTCGCGTCATGGCCAAGCAGGTCCGCGCTGAATGCCACGACCGGGCTGGCCCGCGTGATCCGAACGCCCACTGAGATGACCGGCGAGAGCTGGCTGGCGCTGGGGCTGGGGGCGGCCACAACGTGGGCTCTGTTCGCGCTGAGGCGGCAGTACGTGTGGTGGCCACTGCACCCGCTGGGCTTCGTGACCTGGCTGGGGTGGCCCATCGACCGCTACTGGACCTCGATCCTCATCGGCTGGCTGATCAAGGTCACCGTGATGCGCCTGGGGGGCTTCCGCATCTTCCGCCGGCTGCGTCCGGCGGCCTTTGGGCTGATCCTGGGGATGAACGCCATCTTCACCATCTGGCTGCTGATCCACTTCATCTGGCCCGGCCCACCCGCGATCATCGTGGACTGACGCCGGCACCGGGCATGCGACAGCCCTGATCAGCGCGACATCTCGACCTCGTTCGGCGTCCACATCCGCCGGTGCGCCAGGTCAGACAGCAGTGTGGCCTCTGGCGCCCAGATGCGGGTCCACACCTCCGACGCCCGCCCCTGCGGCGACCACGGTACGCTCGCCTCCCGCACGCCGAAGGCCAGGCTCTTGGCCTCCTCTGGCGGGAGCTTTTCGTACTCCTCGCGCCAGCCGCGCGGCGCGTGGAGCATCGGCATGTCCACACGCCCGATCAGGCTCCCACCGCTGTCGGGGTGTCCCCGGTAGAAGGCCACGGCCACATCCCGCGCGTCCATGCCGCCGATGTTATGCACGTTGGCGCACAGCCGCCCCGGTCGCCCTGGAACGAACTGAAGGTCCCACTCCCGGACCATCAGACATGGTCGCAGGAAGTACTCCATCGCCGCCTCGTCGGCGGCGCGCAGCACCGCCGGGTCAACCCGCTCGGGGCCGGCGTACCGGAACCAGGCGATGCCGGGCATCTCCGGCGCCACCAGCCGGACGTGCTCCACCGAGCGACGTACCTCCGCCTCAGTCACGCCACCGTAGGCGTCGGTGATGCCCAGGCCGACGACGCACCTGTCCAGCACATCCATGCGCCGGGCCATGAGCACGCGCTGGTCGATGTAGTCGTAGAAGCTATGGGTGTTGAAGGCGCCCCTGACGTACTGCCGGTAGGCCTCCAGCATCACCAGGTCGGCGTGCTGGCGGTAGGCGTTGGCGGCCATTGCCGTCAGCGACCCGGCGTTCCACACCGCGAGGAACCCCTCGGGCGCGCCCTCCTTGAAGCCGCCGAGCGCGTCCAGGGCCCGTCCCGCCCGCTCCTCCGCCGCGGGCAGCCGGTCGTAGGCGCCGATCTCGTCGATGGCAATGCCGTCCGCATCGCCGAACTGCAGCCAGTATTGGGCCATGTCGCGGTCAGCCGCCAGCTTGGCGCCCTTCCATGCGAGCTGCAGCACTCCGCGATCGCGCCACATGCGCTGCAGCTGGGGCTCCTTCGGCGGGGGGGTGATCGCGGTAGCCCACCGCAGCTCCGGACCACTGCCGTACCACACGAAGTGCAATGGCCGGCGCACGACGGGGATGGTCCTCTCTACCTCTACCATCTCGCCGCCGATGCGCGCGGCCGCAAGCACGCGGTGGAACCCATCGATCCGCGGCGTCCACGGCATGGTCCCCTGCAGGCTCCCGTCCTCCTGGGGAGCCGCTTCGTGCGAGCCCAGGTCCGTGTGCTCGGAGCCGACGCTGAGCGAGAGGTCGATGCTCAGTCCGTCCGGCAGCGCCTCGCCGGTGCACCGGGCGCCGAGCGTTACCTGCTCTCCCACGATGGGAACCGCTCGGGAGACGGTGACCGTCAGCTCCGCCGCCGCGGGCGCAGAGGCCACCGCCACGACGAGCACGCCGAGGATAGCCAGCACTGTCTGGTGCAGGTCTGATTCCATCGCTCTCGCCTCCAGAGTGTGACTGGGGCCGGATCAGTCCCCTACCGGCACCGCGCATCTCAGGCACATCGCCCAGCTCCAGCCAGCCGTGAGCCGTCCGGCGTTCGGTGGCAGGAGCACATTGACCTGCGCCGTGGCATAGGGGCCGCTCGGCGTAACACGCTTCGGGTCAGGTGCCTGTGATCTTCTCCACGATCGTCCGCAACGCGGCCCGCTCTGCCATGGCCGTCGATGTGTCCATTGAGGCCATCGTAGCAGTTGCCTTCTGCTGTTGGGTCCGGCGGACCTCCAGGGTCAGACCACGCGGAGAATCCTCTGGGGGCCGTGTAACCTCAGAGGGCCGAGCGTGCAATACCAGTCAGTCAGAGGGGATTCTTGCAGGAGGTGGCGTCACCATGAGGATGTCGGTAGCAGCCGTCGGACTCTGTGCGGTCGTGTGTCTGGCCTTCCTGAGTCTTGCACCGCCCGATGCCTCCGCCGCTCCCCCGACCCTGGCGGTCAAGAGAGGGCCTGACCTGGTGGTGCAGGAGATCATCATCCGCGAGGAGGGAACGGAGGAGTTCCATGACGTGCGCGTGAGTGTGAGGGTGCGCAACGTGGGCGGCGCGAACGCGGGGCGGAGCATGACCGCGCTGATCTACTCGGACAACGCGCCCGTCGGGGCCACGGTCACGACCGAGCCGACGCCGGGCATCCGTGCTGGCGGGCAGCACGAGGTGGAGTTCGTCATTGAGGGTATCGCAGGGAGATTCAGCGGTATGCTGCTTGCGGTGGCTGACGCTCCCGTCGAAGCCAGCCCGACCGGGCAGGTCACTGAAGGCGCCCCGAGCCTGACGATGGCCGTCGTCACCCCCAGGACGGACAGCAACAACACCTTCGGCGTGATCTGTAGCACGCAGGGAAAAACGCCGCCGATCCGGTATCAGAACCCGGCCTACAAGTGACCGGCCCCTCCCTGGGTGGCGGCCGCAGGCCTACGCGCCTGCGCTACTTGGCGAGTGGGCCGGGGTGGAAACTGCGCGGTCAGTCGCTCTCGCTCCTGATCGCGCCCCGCTCGCTACGCTCGCGGCGGCCCCTCCATGGCGAGCA
>JBNGDZ010000358.1:0-5529 GCA_049975765.1 Armatimonadota bacterium | reverse complement strand
ACCTGGAGGTGGAGGCGGGCCATCCTGCCGATCCCCAGCGCGTCCGCGACGCCCTTTCGGGCGGGCGCTTCGACGCCGTGCTTTGCGCCTACAACGAGACCTCCACGGGTGTGCTACACCCCATCTCAGAGATCGCCCGAGCCGCGCGCGATGCCGGCGCCCTGATGATCGTGGACACGGTGAGCTGCCTGGGCGGCACGCCCGTGCTGATGGATGAGTGGGGCCTGGACGTGGTGGTCGCCGGCTCTCAGAAGTGCCTCATGCTGCCGCCGGGGCTGGCCTTCGTCGGGGTGCGTGATGGGGCCTGGCCGGCGGCGGAGCGCTCCACCATGCCGAGCTACTACTTCGACCTGCGCAGGGCCCGAGAGTCCCTGCGCGAGGGGCAGACGCCCTACACGCCGGCGACGGTGCTGGTGGCCGCGCTGGCCGCCGCCCTGGATCTGATCGAGCAGGAGGGCCTCCGGAACGTCTTTGCGCGCCACGCCGCCAT
Organism: Armatimonadota bacterium; assembly: GCA_049975765.1. GTDB lineage: Bacteria > Armatimonadota > Zipacnadia > Zipacnadales > UBA5352 > JAYENL01. The sequence goes on along the minus strand of JBNGDZ010000358.1, from coordinate 5,039 downwards.
GGCGGCCGCCGTGCGCGCCGCGATGCAGGCTGCCGGGCTGGAGCTGCTCGCCGAGGCGGGCTTCCGCTCGCCGACGGTCACCGCCGTGCGCTCGCCGGTTGACAGCGTGCAGCTGGTGGCACTGGTGCGCGACAGCCATGACGTGCTCATCTCGGGAGGCCAGGGCGCACTGAAGGGCCGCATCTTCCGCATCGGCCACATGGGACTCGTGGACCTGCAGATGATCGAGCGCACGCTGCGCGCGGTCGCCCGAGGGCTCAACGCCCTCGGGCACCCCTGCGAGGCCGACGAGATGATCGCCGCGGCTCGCGTGGCTTCCGAGGCGGGGGAGAGCTGAGCATGCCGACCGTCCTGATCTGCGATCCCATCGCCGGGGAGGGCCTGGCGCTGCTGGAGGGCAGGGCGGAGGTGGTGGACGCCACCAGCTTCGACCGCAAGCGGCTGCTGGGCGCGGTCGCGGACGCCGACGCCATCATCGTGCGGAGCGCGACGGAGGTTGACGCCGAGCTCATCGAGGCCGGCCGGAGGCTGCGTGTCATTGCGAGGGCGGGCGTGGGCGTTGACAACATCGACGTGGAGGCCGCCACCCGCCGTGGGATCGCGGTCGTCAACACCCCCACCGGCAACACCATCGCCGCCGCGGAGCACTCCGTGGGCATGATGCTGGCGCTGGCTCGCCGCATCCCCGCCGCCGACGCCGCCCTCAAGCAGGGGCGCTGGGCCAAGAGGCAGGCCACCGGTCGCCAGCTCTACGGCAAGACGCTCGGGATCGTGGGCGTGGGGAAGATCGGCCAGGAGGTGCTCAGCCGCGCCCGGGCCTTCGAGATGACCATCCTTGCCCATGACCCGTATGTGCCCGATGAGCGCATCCGGGAGCTGGGCGCCGAGCCGGTGGCGCTTGATGAGCTGCTGCAGCGCGCCGACGTGGTGAGCCTGCACGCGGCGCTGACCGAGCAGTCCTGGCGCCTCATCGGCGCCGAGGAGCTGGCCCTGATGCGGCCGGGCGTGCTGCTCATCAACTGCGCTCGCGGGGGACTGGTGGACGAGGAGGCGCTGCTGGCAGCGCTGCGCGAGGGGAGGCTGGCGGGGGCAGCGCTGGATGTGTTCGAGAGCGAGCCGGAGCCCAACCCGGAGCTGGTGAGCCTGCCCAACGTCGTCGCCACCCCGCACGTGGCGGCATCCACGGAGGAGGCGCAGGCGTTGGTGGCGAGGGAGGCGGTGGAGCAGGTCCTGCAGGTGCTCGCGGGAGGCCGCCCGCGCTGGCCGGTGAACGTGCCGGCGCTCTCGGCCGAGGAGCTGGACCGGGTCGGAGCCTTCCTGCCGCTGGCCGAGAGCCTGGGGGTGCTGCAGGCGGCGCTGTTATCGGGGCCGCCCGAGCGCGCCACACTCCACGCCAGCGGCGGCTCGGCGGAGGAGTATCTGCGCATCATCTCCGGCCATTTCCTCGCGGGCCTGCTGGCAGAGGTGGCCGATGAGCCCGTGAACTACGTGAACGCGCCCGTCATCGCCGCGGAGCGTGGCCTGCAGGTGAGCCGCGGCGCAGCGGCGGACTCCCGCGGCTACTCCCGCTTCGTGCAGGCCTCGGTGGCTGACCGAGGGGGAGAGACCACCGTCGCCGGCGCGCTGCTCGACCGCGGGCAGGCGCGCATCGTGGAGATCGCCGGCTTCGGGCTGGACCTCATTCCCGAGCACACGGTTCTGCTCATCTGGAACGCGCGCCCGGAGCGGCCGGGGTTCGTGGGGACGCTCGGTGTGATCCTGGGCGATGCGGGTATCAACATTCTGGGGATCCAGGTCGCGCACGAGGTCATTGACGGCGTGGGGCTGATGGCGGTGTCGGTGGCCGAGCCCGTCAACCGTGAGGTACGGGCGTTGGTCGAAGGCCTCGACGGCGTGCAGCGGCTTGAGATCGTCAGCTTCGATGAATGACCGGGCTGCAGGCAGCGCGAGCCGCTATTTCCGTTTGCTCGTAGCTCGTAGCTCGTCGCTACCACCATGCGAATACTCATCACCAATGACGACGGAATCCACGCCCCTGGCCTGCTGGAGCTGGCCCGGGCGCTGGCGCCGGTGGGGGAGATCATGGTCATCGCGCCGGAGCGCCAGCAGTCGGCGGCGGGCCACGGGATCACCCTCCACAAGCCCCTGCGGATGACGCCGGTGGCGCTGGAGGCGCCCGTGGCGGAGGCATTCGCCACCAACGGGACGCCCGCCGACTGCACCATCCTGGCGACCGCCGATGACCGGCCCGTCCCCGACCTGGTGGTGGCCGGGATCAACGCAGGCGCCAACCTCGGCGAGGAGGTGCTGTACTCGGGCACGGTCTCCGCGGCGATGGAGGCCGCCCTGCAGGGAATCAAGGCCTTCGCCATCTCGGTGGCATCGTATGAGGAATGCATCTTCGGTCCGGCTGCCGACCTCGCGGCGCGGCTGGCGCCGCGTATGCGGGCGGCCGACCTACCTCGGGACACATTCCTCAACGTGAACGTGCCCAGCCTCCCCGCCGGGGAGTTGGGCCCGGTGGTGCTCACGCGGCTCGGTCGCCGCCGCTACATCAATGAGCTGGAGCGAAGGGAGGACCCTCGCGGGCGCAGCTACTACTGGTTCTCGGGCGAGCCCCTGGAGCACGACGCCGACGAGGGGACCGACATTGGGGCCGTTCGGGCCGGGCAGGTCTCGGTGACGCCCGTGCGCTTTGACATGAACTACTCCGGCGCGCGCACAAAGCTCGAGGAACTCCTGCAGGACCTGGAGGACTGAGCCATGGCCGCCGACTGGCCCGCCTACCTGTCGCTGCACGAAAGCGGCGAGCTGCAGCGCCGGGCCGAGACGGCCCGGGAGCTGCTCGGCGACTGCACCATCTGTCCCCGGGAGTGCCACGTTGACCGCCTGCACGGCGTGACGGGGTACTGCGGCGTGGGGAGGCAGGCACTGTTCTCATCGGCCGCGCCGCACTTCGGTGAGGAGCGGCCGCTGGTGGGCGCGGGCGGCTCGGGCACCATCTTCTTCGCCGGCTGCAGCCTGGGCTGCGTCTTCTGCCAGAACTACGAGATCAGCCACGACCGGCGGGGGCAAGAGGTGTCCTCCGACGAGCTTGCGAATATCATGATAGGCCTCCAGCGGAGGGGCTGCCACAACATCAACTTCGTAACGCCCACGCACGTCGTGCCGCAGATCCTGGAGGCGTTGGGGCGGGCCATCGATCAGGGGCTGAGCCTGCCGTTGGTCTACAACTGCGGCGGGTATGAATCACTCAGCACCCTGCGGCTGCTCGACGGGGTCGTGGACATCTACATGCCGGACGCCAAGTATGCGGACCCGGAGGTCGCGGAGCGCTTCTCCGGCGCCCCCGACTACCCGCGGGTGATGCGCGCGGCCCTGGCCGAGATGCACCGGCAGGTCGGCGACCTGGAGATAGACGAGGACGGGCTGGCGTGTCGCGGGCTGCTGGTGCGTCACCTGGTGCTGCCGGAGGGCCTGGCCGGGACTGCCGAGATCATGCAGTTCCTGGCCTCGCTCAGCGAGGACACCTACGTGAACGTAATGGCGCAGTACCGGCCATGCTATCGCGCCGGGGAGTTCCCGCCGCTGACGCGGCACATCACGCGGGAGGAGTACCGGGAGGCCGTCCAGGCCGCCTACGACGCCGGCCTGCGCCGGCTGGACGAGAGGCCGCTACGCTTTCTGTAGAGCGCTATCGAGCACTCTGGCTTGAGGTCGTCAGTTGGGCGAGGAGGAGGCAGCATCATGCCTGGTATTGGTGATCAGATGAAGTCGCTGAACCGGAATCTGTCGCGATGGGCGAGGCGCACCGGCAATGTGGTGAGCCAGTGGTGGGAGGAGGTCAGCGCCATCCAGGAGCGCCGCAGTGAGATCCGCGAGCTGTCGCGGGAGCGCCGCAGGCTCCTGGTGGAGATGGGCACGAAGGTCTACTCGCTGCACCGCAAGGGCAAGGTCCAGAACCGCGACCTGCTGGGCGACTGTGAGCGCATCGACGAGATCGGCGACACCATCGAGCGCCTCGAGCAGGAGATCGCGGAGCTCAAGCGCACCGCCGCTGCGAAGCCGCCGAAGACCATCGAGGTCGAGGACGAGTCCTCCGTGGTCAGCGAGGAGGACATCGAGGAGCCGGCCGCGGAGGAGCCCGCTGAGGGCGAGGCCGAAGAGGGGGAGGCCGAGGCGCCGGCTGAGGGCGGCGATGAGGGCGAGGGCGACGCACCCGGCGAGTTCTTCGCACCGCCCGCGGGCACAGCCGATCTCGAGGCGGCGAGGGAGCAAGCTCCGCCGGAGGCCATGCCGCAGCAGCCTTACACGGCCCCCGACGATGCCGAGGATGAGGACGCGCGGGAGGCCGATCAGGGCGACGCGCCCTCCGGGGAGCAGTAGGGCCGGACGGCGCCGGGGTGCCGGCGTGGGGCGGTCGAGTCCGGCCGCCCCGGCAGCGTGCAATACTGCGACGGGGAGCAGACCATGACCAAGTACTGCTTTGTGACCGGCGGCGTGGTTTCGGGGATCGGCAAGGGCATTTCGTGCGCCTCGCTGGGGCGCCTCCTGAAGGCCCGGGGCTTTAGGATCACCATCCTGAAGATCGATCCCTACATTAACGTGGATGCCGGGCTGATGAACCCCTTCCAGCACGGGGAGGTGTTCGTCACCGACGATGGCGCGGAGACGGACCTCGACCTGGGCCACTACGAGCGCTTCGTGGATGAGCCCCTCTCCCAGCTCTCCAACCTCACCACAGGCCAGGTCTACGGCTCCGTCATCGCCAAGGAGCGCGATGGCGACTACTACCTGGGTCAGACCGTCCAGGTCATCCCGCACATCACCGACGAGATCAAGTCGCGCATCCGCAAGTGCGCGCACGCCTACGACGCCGACGTGCTCATCACGGAGATCGGGGGCACCGTCGGCGACATCGAGGGCCAGCCGTTCTATGAGGCCATCCGCCAGATGCGCATCGAGGAGGGCCGCGAGAACGTCTGCTACGTCCACGTCACCCGCGTGCCCTACCTGCCCACCGTCGGGGAGCTGAAGAC
>JBNGDZ010000357.1:0-5536 GCA_049975765.1 Armatimonadota bacterium | reverse complement strand
GATCTGTGCGGCAGGCCGGCCTGCCCGACGGTCCGGAGACCGGAGACATCCCGGGAGCGCTACCTCCTGCGCGCGCGCAGCGGCCAGGCGAGGATCGCCGCAGGCAGGCCCACGGCGACCGTCGCCACGATCCCGAAGTCCAGGATCGATGACGCCCACGACAGCCACCAGCCCAGCCAGACGTCCAGGTCCCCGCGGAAGCGAGCCAGCGGCTCGATGGCAGAGACGGCAGCGATGGCGGCTACCAACACCCCCGCCCCCACCGCCAGCGCTGGGAGGCTGCGTCTCAGGTCGATCTCGCTGGGCGCCAGCTCCGCCCCGATGCTCAGGGCCAGGTACAGGAAGACCCACGTCTGCCAGGCGTGCAGGTCCAGCCGCCCGATCAGCTCCGAGGCGGCCGCCCAGCTCCGGGCCGTCGCCAGCGCGCTCATCCAGGTGTGCATTCCCAGCCCGATGGCGATCCAGTAGAGTGCCACCGCTCCGGCGATCAGCGGCATGAGAGCCGCCCCGCCGGTGGCCAGCCACGGTGGCGCCCATGGCAGCCAGGGCCTTCCTGGCTGGCAGTAGCCGCGCCCCTCGCGGTCGATGAAGAACGGCACGCAGCGGCGCACGCGGTAGCCGGCTAGCAGGTAGCCCAGGGCGTGTGAGGCCTCGTGGAGGAGGTTGCCGGGGGCCCGCAGAATACCAACCAGCAGGCGGCGCGCCGGGGCTCTCCCCCACGCCGCCCGCAGCACCCACTCGAAAACCAGGCGGGACGCGACGTAAAGAAGCGCCGCCTCCGCGGCCACCAGGATCACGCGCCGTATCAGCTCGATGCAAGAGGGCATACGCGCGGCATTATAGCAGATCGGCCGCCGCGCGCCAGACCGGGAGCGAGAGCATGAAGGTCACCATCGTTGGAGCCGGGCATGTCGGTGCCACCTGCGCCCAACGCATCATCGAGAGCGACATCGCGGACGTCTACCTCGTGGACATCGTGGAGGGTCTGGCCGCCGGCAAGGCCCTCGACCTCGCCCAGGCGGCTCCGCTCGTCGGGCACAGCCGGTCCGTGGAGGGCGGGACGGAGTACAGCGGCGCGGAGGGCTCGGACGTCGTCGTCATCACCGCCGGAGTGCCGCGCAAGCCGGGGATGTCCCGCGACGACCTGCTCGAGACCAACGGGCAGATCGTCACCGACATCGTCGAGCGGGTGATCGAGGTAGCGCCGGACGCCATCCTGATCATGGTCACCAACCCGCTGGACGTGACGACGCACATCGCGAAGCAGGTCAGCGGCCTGCCCCGCGAGACCGTCATGGGCATGGCCGGGGCGCTCGATACCGCGCGCTTCCGGGCATTCATCGGCACGGAGCTGGGCTGCTCGGCGGTGGATGTGCAGGCCATGGTGCTGGGCGGGCACGGGGACTGCATGGTGCCGCTGGTCAGCTCAGCCACCGTGGGCGGCGTCCCGGTGACGCAGCTTATCCCACGCGAGCGCCTGCAGGAGATCGTGCAGCGCACGCGCGACGGCGGCGCGGAGATCGTCGGCCTGATGAAGACCTCCAGCGCCTTCTACGCCCCGTCGGCGGGGGTGACGGAGATGGTGGCCTCGATCCTCCGGGACGAGGGCCGGGTGCTGCCCGCCTCGGTGCTGCTGCAGGGCGAGTTCGGCCTCGAGGACGTTTTCGTGGGGGTGCCCGTCAGGCTCGGCGCCTGGGGCGTGGAGGAGATCATCGAGTGCGACCTCTCCGACGATGAACTGGCGGCCCTGCAGGCCTCAGCCGAGGCCGTGCGGGAGACCGTTGAGGCCTGGGAGCGCATCTCGTCGCAGCAGTAGCCGGCCTATCGGAGCGGAAACCTGTTCGGGGGAGGCACCCATGAGCCGAGCATCTCGCGTGTTGATGGTGGCGGTAGGGGGCGCTCTGCTTGCCGCGCAGCCCGTCCTGGGCGCCGATCCCGACTGGCGAACCAAGCCGCCCATCACCTACGTGCTGGACTACGGGAGCGATCACCTCGGCAACCCCGACTACATCCGCGCGGTCGCCCAATCCCCGCCGACGCTCCTGCACCTGGGCAAGGACGTGGTGATGTCGCACAACTGGGGGCCGATCCAGGGCCTGGGTGGCGAGAACCAGGCGGGCGGGAAGGGTGAGGCGATCCGGAGGCTGAGCGTGGCGGAGGCGCGCGAGCGCTATGAGGGCCTCACCGAGATGGTGCGGGGCCTGCACGAGGCCGGCGTGCGCTGGGTCTGCCCCTACATCTGCTCCATCACCCTTGGCGGCCATCACGAGCGCCGCACCGGCTTCTGGGAGTTCTACGATCACTGGGACGAGTACCGGGATGAGTTCGATCTCCCGCCGCGGCCCGACCTTGACCCGGCGGAGTGGATGCAGCGCGACCCCGACGGGTCTATGAAGTCCACATACGGGGTGGAACCGGACGAGGACGAGTTCTACCCGCCCTACGAGCCGAACATGCGCTATGCCGCGTGCGTGAACAACCCCGGCTGGCGGACGTGGATCGACACCGTGGCGCGACTGGTGGCGGAGGTGGGCTACGACGGCGCCTTCGTCGATAACGGCGGCACGCAGCGCTGCTACTGCCGCTTCTGCCAGGCCAAGTTCCAGGAGTTTCTGCGCGCGAGGTACTCCGACGAGCAGATTCGGGAGCTCTTCGGCGCCGAGGCGGGGCGGGTGCCGCTGGCGGTGCAGCCCGCGCCGGATGAGCCGATGACGCTGGGCTGGGTCGAGAGTCGGCGCTTCTGGCGACAGAGCATCCACGACCATCAGCAGGCCATCCGGGAGGCCGGCCTGCAGGTCTCCGACCACTTCATCCTCTTCCCCAACGGCGGCCACCACCGGCCGGCGTCGGTGAGAAACTCCTTCCAGGACAGCGATTACGTGATGTATGAGCTCTCCGTGGGCGACTACGGCACCAACCCCGGCCTGGTGCGCTCCCCTATCGTGGAGGACATCTACCTCAGCGTCCGCAACCATCACACCTGGCAGCTCAAGTACACCGCCGCGGTGCGCGGGCGCGTGTCGCCGCTGCTGCTCACGCGCGGCGGCTACCCCACCGTCAGGCCCAACCAGGCGCTGAACGTGCCCACTGCGGAGCTGGGCAACGCCGAGGCCGCGGCGTTCGGTTCCGGGGCGGGCTTCCTGCTCCGGCCGCGCTGGGACCTCTACGAGAGCGTGCTCAACACCTACCGGGCGTTCTTCGAGGACCACGCGCAGCTCTACGAGGGCCTGCTGCCCTACGCCGAGGTGGGCGTCGCGGCCTTCGGCGACCAGAATCTCTACGAGCACCGGGACCACATCAGCAGCGTGCAGCGGATCACCGAGGAGTTGGTGCGCGCCCAGGTGCTCTTCGACTATGTGGTCGAGGACCGCCTCACGGCCGAGGAGCTGGCGCAGTATCGCACGGTCATCGTCCCGGACGTGAAGTACATGACCGTGGAGCAGGTCGCGGCGCTGGAGAGCTACGTGGAGGCCGGTGGGCGCGCGATGATCATCGGCGGCACGCCCACGCACGACCTGCAGGTGCGACCGCTGGAGCCGGAGACGCTCCCGGAGGGCCTGCGACCGTTTCCGGATGACCGGCCGCCGCGTAACGTGGGCCAGGGCGACGGCGAATGGATGCGGGTGGACATCTACGCCCCCGAGTTCTTCGCGAACGTGACCGACCCGGATCGTCCGCCGCTGCCCGGCATCCTCGAAGACGCACCTCAGGGGACCCTCGTCGTTCCTACGCTCATCGCCGAGACGGTCGCCCCCGGGGCAGGGCCGGGTCTGCGGGTGAACGCCTTCGCGGCACCCGACGGCGCGCGGCTGGTGCTGCATGTGCTCAACTACGACGTGGAGCTGGGCGGGGAGCCGGCGCCGGTTGAGGTCAGGGAGAATATCGAGCTCCGCGTGCCGCTGCCTGACGGCGCCGATGTGGCGTCAGTGGTCGCCTTCAGCCCCGATCACGCCGAGCCGGCGTCGCTGGGGTACCAGGTCGAGGACGGCCGCGCGCTCATCACCCTCCCGTCGCTGCGCATCTACGAGGTGCTGGAGGTCGGGCTGCAATAGCAGCCGCAGTACGCGCGCGCGGCCGACAGATCCGGCGGCACAACGGGGCTTTCCCTCACCTCGCGTAGCTATAGGAGACGCCCAGGAACTGGTGGCGGCGATCATCGCCCTTGCTGTTGTTCAGCCGCAGGCGATAGGCCGCGCCCAGGCCTCGACCGATGTCGTAGCTGAGCCCTGTGGAGAGCGAGTAGATGGTGCGGTTCTCGCGGAAGCGCACCTCGCCCAGCAGGCCGTAGCTGACCTCCGGGTTCACCGTCCACGTGAACCGGCCGAAGCCCTTCTCAACCTGCACCAGTCCGCCGACATCGCCCACCCAGTCATCGCCGGTCTGGATGTCCTTGCTGGCACCGCCGGTCAGCTCCACGAAGCCCCAGTCGAAGTACTTCCGATAGCCCGCGGCCACCAGCGTGTTGACCTTGTCGAAGTCGTGGTCCCCCTCGGTTGAGACCATGATAAGCGGGTTCCACTCGGTCTTCGCGCGCTGCTGGATGAGGTAGCGCAGCCACATCTTCAGCCGGTCGTACTCATCCTCGGCGGTCAGGGACCGGTCGTAGTCGGAGTTGAGGGTGAACTCCCAACGCACCCCTGTCTCCTGCTGGGCCCAGACCCCCTCCACGGAGGTGCTGAGGTCGTACTCGCTCTCGTTCTGGACACGCTCTTCCGTGAGGTTCGCGACCACGTTCAGCTTCTCCGTCTGCACAGCCCAGGCGCCTGCCGCGCAGACGGCGACAAGGACCAGGTTGGCGATAAGCGACGTCACTCGACGCATCTGAGACCCTCCATGAGTATGGTGCTTTCAGTCGCGACACTCTCACTCAACGAGCTCGGCGGCCAGCGCGTCGATCTCCCCCAGCGGCACCTGCAGGTCCCTGACGACGAACTCCACGCGGCGCTCCGGCTCTACCTTCCGCTGCGCAGCGTCCACGCGGCAGTAGAGCCAGCGGCAGCGCATCAAATCCGGCAGGGCCGACAGCTCTCGCTGCGTCGGCTCGACGACGGCCTCATAGCCCTCGAGGAAGCGCTGCACCCGCGCGCCGTCGATGCTCATCGCGGCGGTCAGCGACCAGATGTCGCCGGGCACCAGCGGCTCGGTGCGCACGCCGCAGAAGAAGAGCAGGCCGTCCGCGAGATCCACCATCCGCGGCTGCCGGCTGCACCAGTCCCAGTCGAAGACGCCCGCGACCGCGTGATCGCGGAACTTCAGGTTGCCGGGATGATAGTCTCCATGCACGGACGTCTGCGGGAGCGACCGGTAGCGCTCATCAGGCAGCCGCTGCGTCAGCGCCTCCGCAAGCTCCAGCGCCTCGGCCAGGACGGAGGCCCTGTGAGCCGGCTCGCCCCCCTCCCGAGCCAGAGCGAGCAGCCCGATGAGTCCGTCCCGGGCTTGCCCAGGGTCGTGGAAGCGCGGCCAGCGCTTGGGCGCCGGCGGTTCGAAGCTCTCTCCCGCCCGGTGGATACCGGCCAGCGTGCGCCCCGCCGAGAGC
>JBNGDZ010000356.1:0-5560 GCA_049975765.1 Armatimonadota bacterium | reverse complement strand
CGCGATGGTCGAGGAGGGCCTTGACGTGCGCGAGTTCATCTACCTGACCTTCCGCCTGCGCGCTCAGGCCAGTGGCGAGCGCCTCACGCCGATGCTGATGCAGCGGACGGAGCGGTCGGCCGAGAACCCGCACGGCGAGATCACCGCGTCCGCCCGCCGGCACTACCTGGTGCTCGACTTCGCAGGCTGGCGGGAGGTCTCGGTGCCGCTGGCGGCCTTCGATGGCCTGGGTGAGATAGCGGATCGCGTGGAGATGATCAACTTCTCGCTCAACGCCGGCCGCGTGGAGCCGGGCCCCGGCTGGGTGGAGATCGACAACGTGGGCCTCTCGGTGCAGCCAGTCGGCGCGGTGCAGCCGGAGCAGGTGCCCTTCCCGCCCGCGGACATCGCGGTGGAGGATGAGGCGGAGTTCTTCTCGCTGCTGGACCTGGACCGGCCGGGGCTGGAGGGCGTCAGGGCCGCGGCGGACGCCAGGGACTGGGAGGCCGCGAAGGCCGCCTGGGCCGAGCACCTGGCGACCCGCACCGAGCCGCAATGGACCTGGTCGCGCCGGGACCGCGAGCAGATCACCGCGCTCTTCGAGGAGCTGTTCAACGGGCTTGGGCGCTACGTCCCGGCCGCTGACACGGTTCTCGAGCGCCGCTTCAACTTCCTGGGCGTGCCCAAGCAGCTCGACCGCGACATCGACTGGCTCCAGGGCCCGGTGGAGTGGACGCACGTGCTCAGCCGCCACCACTACTGGAGGACCCTCGGCTATGCCTGGTGGGCCACCGGCGAGGCAAAGTACGCCGAGGATCTGGTGTTGATGCTCCGGGACTGGGTGGCCGACAACCCCGTGCCTCGAATCCTCACCAACGCCCGCGGCGAGCATGGCACCGTCTGGCGCACGCTGGAGGCCGGGATCCGCGGTGACGTGTGGTTCGACGTGATGGAGCTGTTCATGGACGCGCCGCAGTTCGACGCCGAGGCCGTCTACCTGATGACCCGCTCGCTGGTGGAGCATGCCCGCCACCTGCACCGCTACGAGGTGCAGTTTCGCTACGGCAACTGGCAGGTGGTGGAGTGCACCGGCCTGGCGGCCATCGGCATCATGCTGCCGGAGTTTCGCGAGGCCGCCGAGTGGCGGGAGCGGGCCTTCGAGTACCTGGTCGAGCATATGCAGCGCGACGTCTACCCCGACGGCGCCCACCATGAGCTGACGCCCGGCTACCACGGCTGGGTGATGCAGAAGTTCATGAAGGCCGCCCGGCTGGCGGAGATCAACGGCTACCAGGTGCCGGGCCTCATGGACCGGCACGAGAGGATGTTCGAGTTCCTCATGCACCTGAGCAAGCCCGATGGCCGCTATCCGCCGCTGGGCGATGCCGGCACGGGCGGCAGCGCCCGCGGACATCTGGGGCTGGGCGCGCTGATGTACGATCGGCGCGACATGCGCTTTCTGGCCGTTGACAACATCGAGCCGAGCTGGGTCTGGCTGTTCGGGCCTCAGGTTCGTGAGCGCTACCAGCGCATCGAGCCGAGGCGGCCCGACTTCACCTCCTCCATGCTGCCCCACGCCCAGTACCTGATGATGCGCACCGGCTGGGAGCGCGATGACCGCTTCCTGCTGTTCGACTGCGCCCCCTGGGGCGGTGGACACAGCCACCAGGACCGCCTGCAGGTGATCCTCTACGCCGGCGGGCGCGACCTGGTCATCGACCCGGGCATCTACAGCTACGACCAGCCCCTGTCGCGGACCTACTTCCGCGGCTCCGAGGCGCACAACATACTGCTCATCGACGAGGCAGAGCAGCTTCAGTCCGACCCCGAGGTGCTGGCATGGGCGACGACCGACGTGGCGGACTTCGCGTCCGGGCGCATCGCGGCAGGCGGCCTCAGCCACCAGCGCAGCGTCCTGTTCGTCAGGCCGGACTACTGGGTGGTCGTGGACCACCTGCTCGGCGAGGGCTCACACGTGCTGACGCGGCTGTTCCACCTCCCGCAGGTCGAGGTCGAAGCAGCGCAGCGCTCGGCCCGCACGGCCTATCCGGACGGTCCGAACGTGCAGATCGCGGCGGCGGACGGTGCCACGGTGGAGATGCGTGAGGGGTGGCTGCCCACCGGCAGCGCCGAGGCCGAGAGGGCGCCGGTGGCGGCGTTCGTCGCCACGGAGACCCTTCCCACCGCCCTCTGCGTGGTGCTGACGCCCTTCGAGGACCAGAACGAGCTACCACAGGTCGAGCGCCTCCCCGCCGACGAAGCGCTCACGGTGCGCCTCCGCGTGTCATTCGCGGACGGCCAGGTGGATGAGATCGCGATCGCGCCGGAGCCGTCTGCGCTGTCGGCAGCGGGCAGGTCGGCGAACGCCCGCGCGCTGCTGGTACGCTCCGGTCCACGCGCCGACGGCGCCTACGTCCACGGCGGCGCTGAGTGAGACGAGCCCCCCGGCGTGCCGCAGGTTCCACGCCGGCCGATGCCGTCGCGTCAGCGCGAACGACGAACGGCCGGGCGGGCAGGGCAACCCGTTGCTCCGTATGACCTGAACGGGGCCTCCCGTTCGCGTAGGTCGGGCTTCCAGCCCGACAGCGAGAGACAGCCCTCCGTGCAACGCCCTCCAACGGCGGACCGGACGGTGGTCCGGCCCCTCCATACGGCACGACGACCGGCCGGACCGACCCGGCCCGGCCCGAGCGTGCCCCGGCGACGCCGTGGACCGTGTACCGCCCATATCTCTTGCCCTCGCGAAGGCGGGTGGCCGCCGTGCTGGGGGAGCGATAGCAGCCGCGGAGAAGTCGCCGCGAGCGATGCGAGCGCTGGAACGTCGCCGGCGAAGCGAGGGGCCTCCCGGGTCCCACCCCGCCCCGTTCGTGTCCCCTACTTGATCGCACCTGCGCCGAGGCCGCGCACCAGGTGCTTCTCCACCATCAGGAACATCACCACCACCGGCAGCGTCGCCAGCAGCGCCGCGGCCATCAGCAGGTGCCAGTCCGCGCCATACTGCCCGATGAAGCTGGGGATGGCGACGGTCAGCGGCCGGAACTCGTCGCTGGGCACGAAGGTCAGCGCGAAGACGAACTCGTTCCAGGCGGTGATGAAGGCGAAGATCATTGTGGTGACCACGCCGGGCTTGCAGATGGGCAACAGCACCCGCGTGAGGGCCTGCAGCCGGCTACAGCCGTCGATCAGCGCCGCCTCCTCCACCTCCCGCGGCACCGTTGAGAAGTAGCCGGTGAGCAGCCAGATGCTGAAGGCCAGCCGGCAGGCGCCGTCGGCGAGGATCAGCGCGATGTAGCAGCGCCAGCCCTCCAGCAGCCCGTAGTGCGTGAACTCGCTGAACAGCGCGATGATCAGCACGATCGGCGAGAACATCTGGGTGGTGAGGATGGCGAAGAGCACCGGCCGGCGGCCGGGGAAGCGCAGCCTGCCCAGGGCGTAGCCGGCGGGGATGGCGCAGGCCAGCACCAGCAGCATGGCCCCCACCGCGATGATGCTGGAGTTGAGGAAGAACCGCGCTAGCGGCATGGCGCGGAAGACCTCCACGAAGTTATCCGGCTGGGGGTGCTGGGGGATGACCGTGAACTCGCGGGCGACGATCTCCTCCGGCGACTTGAGCGCCCCCGAGAGCATCAGCATGTAGGGCAGTAGGATGATGGCGATGACGGGCACCATCACCAGCACCAGCAGCAGCCGCTGACCGCGGGAGGCCATCACAGGCGCTCCACCTCCTCGCGCCCGAACCACAGCGTGTAGGTGATGGCGAAGGCCAGCAGCACCACGAAGGTGATCATCGCCATGGCGTAGCCCTGCCCGTACTGCCGCTCCCAGATGGCGGTCTTGTAGAGGTAGGTGACGATGATGTGCGTCTGGTTCGCCGGCCCGCCCTGAGTCAGCGTCCAGATGATGGGGAAGGAGTTGAAGACGTAGATCACGTTGAGGACCACCGCCACCAGCAGCACGGGCCGCAGCAGCGGCAGCGTGACCATTCGGAAGCGCTGCCAGGCGTTGGCGCCATCGATCAGGGCGGCCTCGTACAGCTCGTCAGGGATGGCCTGCAGGCCCGCCAGCAGCACGGTGGACGTGAAGGGAATCGACACCCAGATGCCGACGACGATGACGCAGATGAAGGCCAGATCGGGCGTCGCCAGCCACGGGGGCGGCGCCTCCATCAGCCCCCAGGCCCGCAGCAGGCCGTTGATCGGCCCCTGGGTGGGGTGCAGCAGCCACTTGAAGATCGCCGCGGAGATCACCAGCGCCGTGGCCCACGGCAGCAGCACGATGGCGCGCATCAGCCGCCGGCCGGGCAGCCGCTCGTTCAGCGCCAGGGCCACGACCATCGAGATGACCATGGTCCCGGCCACGACCACGACCGTCCACATGAGCGTCTGCGGCACGATGTCGTTGATAAAGACGTCGTTGTGGATGAGGTCGCGAAAGTTCTGGAGGGTCCCGAAGCGCTGGGGGATGCCCTTGCGGTCCACCTCGCACACCGAGGCGTAGAAGGTCAGCAGGATAGGATAGAAGACCACGCCTGTCAGCAGCAGGGCGCTGGGCGCCAGGAAGGTCGCCGCCAGCACGCCCTCACGCGTTCGTTTCATCGAGATCCATGTCTTCCGCAGACATCGGTGTATCCAGTGCAGTGAATCTGCTGCGCATGTTTCGGCCGAGCTGGATTGCTGCTGTGCGTCACGCGAGATCCCCGCCCGCTCGCCATATCGAAACAGGGCTACTGCTCGGCGCGCGCCTCCTCCAGGATCCTGTTGACCCGCTCGGCGGCGTCATCGAGCGCCTCCTGGGGGCTCTTGGTCTGGAGCTGAGCCTCCTGCAGCCCGACGATGATCTCCTCGGAGATCTGCTTCCAGCGCGGGTGCAGGGGCACGAAGCGCCCATCGGGCAGCAGGCTCATGAAGAGGCTCCACTGCTCGCTGGAGGTGATGTAGTCGCTCTGTGCGACCTCCTTGAGCTCGGGGAGCATCCCGAAGGTCTTCGCCCACTCAAGACGCAGTTCGGGGTCGTAGAAGAACTCCACGAAGCGCCAGGCGGCGTCCTTGTCCTGGCAGCTCTGGAACATGATAAGGTTGTCGGTCACCGCCATGGTGACCTGCTCCTTGCGGGCGGGAATGGGCGCCAGCTCGTAGTTGAGGTTGGGGGCGTCCTCCTCCAGCATCCCCCAGAACCACGGGCCGGTGATCATCATGGCGAGCTGTCCGCCCTTGAACATGTCCTGCAGGTCCTCGCGCTCGTAGGCTGTCGTGCCCGGCTGCGTGACCTCATACTTGTGGATGAGGTCCACCATGAACTGGAGGGCCTCCACGCCGGCCGGTGAGTTGAACGTCGCCTCCGTCTGGTCCTCGTTGAGGATCCGGCCGCCGTTGGCCCACAGGAAGTAGTAGAAGTAGACGTCGGTCTCCACCTTGGCCCCCTGCATGCCGAAGCCGTAGACGCCGTCGGCCGCGTCGGTGGTGGCCTGCGCCACGCTCAGCAGCTCATCCCAGTTGGTGGGCGGCTCTTTGGCGGCGCTCTCCAGCAGGTCGGCGTTGCAGTACAGCGCTCGCGCTGAGACGGCGATGGGCAGGCCGTAGAG
>JBNGDZ010000355.1:0-5569 GCA_049975765.1 Armatimonadota bacterium | reverse complement strand
GCCTGAGCCGCCTGCGTTCGCGTCTCGGAATCAATCGCGTGGAGCATCTCGCGCAGCACCGGCAGCGCCTCGGCCCCGTCGGCGGTGACCGACCACAGCGCCGCGGCCGATGCGGCGCGCACGCCGGCGTCATCGTAGGTCATCGCGGCCTTGAGCCTGTCGGCGGCACTGCTCGCGGCCGGCCCGATTGCACCCAGCGCAACCGCCGCCCGGCCGCCGACCGCCCTGTTCTCGTCGAAGAGCGCGGAGGCGAGATCCGGGACGGCGGATTGAGCCGCGGGGCCCATCTGTGCCAGCGCCCAGGCGGCGTTGCCACGCACCTTGTACGCGGGGTCGGTGAGGGCGTGAGTCAGGTCGGGTACCGCAGCCGCAGCCTCGGGCCCGATGCGCCCGATGGCGATTGCGGCCTGGGAGCGATCCTGCTCGTCGGGGCTGCGAAGATCAGCGCGCCAGTCGCTGAGCGCGCGACCCTCCCAGACGGGCTCCTGTGCACATGCGGACCAGACAACAAAGAGGACTATCAGCAGACACGAGACCGGCTTACGGCTCGCCATGATGGGGCCTCCTCCCCCTCGGGTGCCTCACCCCCTTGAGCGCCATCGCATGGCCTGTCTCGCACGTCGGTCCGCCACCGTCTTCTCGCGGCTGTGAAGTGGCTGCTGGACATTCCTCCTGGAGCTCTCATCCACCTGCCGGCGGCTGCACACCAACGCTTCAGGGCAGGGGATCCGCGCAAGATGGCCGGCGTCGCGGGAACTGAGGTCTCGTCACAGACCTTGATTCGGGAGGGCAGACCCAATGCACACGGTATCGGTTCAGGCGCTGGCCCCCAGTCGCGCAGGATCGACGAGCAGTGATTCAGGCACTGGGTCGGCGCGACGGCAATGACATCTGCTACAGGCTCCTCGTGCCATGCGTGCTGAGCGTCTTCCCCTGCATTGACGCAGTGTTGCGGAATAAGGCCGAGCGCATCGCCGAGGGCTGCAGTCCTGACCACTCCAACCGAGGCTGTCCAGCCGCTCCCTGAATCGCTGTGAGGCGCTGCGTGCCGAGCCACCATGTGCGCGGAAGCATCGAAGGGACCCCCTTAGGCTCATGTCCAACCGTCAGAAGCTTGCGCTATATGTTGCCGTGTTCCTCGCCGCATACTTCATCTCCCTGCAGAATCCGCGAGTGCAGACCGCACTGTGGGATACATGCGGCATGCTGCAGGACTGCGCGCGGGCGGACTCGCTCTTTTTGCCTTGTGCCCGCGTCTTCACCGCCGGCGGCATCGCGGTGTTCATCGGCAGAGAGTCCGTGATGATGTATCTGGGCATGTAGGCGAACGAGGTCGGTGGCCTCGACCTCGGGCTCGGTGTTGGCTGTGTGCTCATGCACGGTCCCTCCGCTGTTTGCGGGCATCTACTCGCAGGGCGCAGGCATCGGCCCGGCCGCGGCCTTTCGCTACGCGGGCCCCGCACTCTCTGACCTCTCGTCACCGACAGCCTTGGGTTCATACCAGCCTTGACAAATAGAGCAGGTGTCATTAGAATATGAGCGATTGCGAAAATGCTGAAGAGTGATGACGTGGACAACCTGGCGAACCTGTTCAGCGCCCTGGGCTCCGACACGCGCATTCGCATCCTGCAGGAACTCGCTGAGGATGTCCTCTGTGTCGGTGCGCTCGCGATGCGCCTCAATATGACGCAGAGCGCCATCTCCCAGCACCTGACGGTGCTCCGCAATGCGGGGCTCGTCGAGTCCGACAAGCGTGGCAGCTACGTTCACTACAGTCTCACGGAGGACGCTCGCGAACGCTGCCGGGCGGGCATTGATGACATCCTGACGGACGCACCGGAGAAAGAGGAGTAGTGCATGAAGCTGGGCATTATCATCACGCAGACCGACGCTGAGACCGTGTTCAACACGCTGAGGCTCGCCGAATACGCCCTTGAGCAGGGCGACGAGGTGCGTATCTTCCTGTCCGGCAAGGGCGTCGAGATCGATGAGATCGAGGACGAGCAGTTCGACGTGTCGGCTCAGGCGCAGGCGGTGCTGGATGCGGGCGGGGAGTTCCTCGCCTGCGGGACCTGCCTGAACCTGCGCGACTCGGAGGGCTCTGAGGTCTGCCCGCTGTCCACGCTCAAGGACCACTACGAGGTCATTCGCGATTCCGACCGCGTCATCAATGTCTGACTCAATCCGAGGGAGGCAAAGACCATGTGTGACTGCAAGGGCTGTCAGCATCCTGAGAAGCTCAAGGGCAATCCGGGCGAGTGCTCGCCGGAGCAGAGCCGCGAGTGCCACGGGGACGTCGAGAAGCACCCGTGCGAAGAGCCGAAGAGCGATGAGTAGCGGCGGCGATGGGCCTGGCGCGGGCAGGGGAAGGGGGCGCTCCAACTCCGGAGCGCTCCCGGACTATTACCCGTTCGTGGCGCAGGACGTTCTGCGCCTGTGCCGGCCCGCTGCAGACGGCCTGTGGGTTGACCTTGGTGCCGGGGCAGGGCCGGTCGCTCTGGCTCTGGCCGAACACTGCCGGGCGCGCATGATCCTCGTCGATCCTAACGACGAGGCGCTGCTCTCGGCCCGTGAAAACGCGGCTGCAAAGGGCCTCAGCGACCGCATCGAGATGCTGCGGGGGCGAGCCGAGGCGCTGCCGCTGGCTGACCGGTCGGTGGATCTGGTCGTCAGCCGCGGTTCGATCTACTTCTGGGACGATCAGTCGAAGGGCCTGGCCGAGGTCTACCGCGTGCTTCGCGAGGGCGGGCAGGCGATGATCGGAGGCGGCATGGGCAGCGACTACCCCCAGTGGGCGCGGCAGGAGTTCATCAAGCGGCGGCACGAGAACGTCCGCAACAAGGGCCCGAAGGCCTACGAGCGATTCCTGTGGCTGCGCGATCCCGAGACCTTCGCCGCATGGGCCACTGAGGCTGGATTGCCTGATTTCGAGGTCATCGGCGAGGGCGGGAAGCCGCCGGAGGACTCGCGTGCGGGCCTCGGCATCTGGTTGCGCTTTCATCGATAAGGTGAGAACGATGAGCGCAGTGATCGATGTTGAAGGGCTTACAAAGCGATACAACTCGCAACTCGCGGTGGACGATGTCAGTTTCGAGGTGCATGAGGGGGAGATCTTCGGCTTCCTCGGGCCAAACGGCGCCGGGAAGACCACCACGCAGCGCATGCTCACCGGCGTGCTGCCGCCGACCAAGGGCCGGGCCATGGTGCTGGGCCGAGACATGGTCACGAACCCGGTGGCGGCCAAGGAGCGCATCGGCGTGGTGCCGGAGGTCGCGAATCCCTACGTGGACATGACCGGCTGGCAGAACATGACCTTCGCGGGCGAGCTTTACGGTATGCCCGGCCCCCGAATCCGCTCGCGTGCGGAAGAGCTTCTGCGGCAGTTCGAACTGTGGGGGCGGCGCGACGATCTCGCCAAGCGCTACTCCAAGGGCATGAAGCAGCGGCTCATCCTGGCCATGAGCCTGATCCACGAGCCACGCATGCTCTTCCTCGACGAGCCGACCGCGGGCCTGGACGTGGAGAGCCGCCGGATGATCCACGGGCAGGTGAAGGACTTCGCCGCAGAGGGCATGACGGTCTTCTACACCACGCACAACATCGAGGAAGCCAACGTGCTGTGCGACCGCGTGGGGATCATCTGCAAGGGCAAACTGGTCGCGCTCGACACCCCGGAGGCGCTGAAGTCAACGCTGGCAAGCAGCCAGTCGGTCGAAGTGGCATTCAGTGAAGCGGTGGAGCTCGCGGCGTTGGAGGACTTCGAGGAGGTGACGCATGGAGAGAAGCACGGTGACAAGCTGCGGCTCTTCACTGCGACGCCGGGCAGGTTGATAGAGCGCCTGGTGTCTTTCGCGCAGGAGCGCGACGTGGAGATTCTCACCGTCAACACGCTCGGCCCGAGCCTCGAAGAGGTCTTCCTCTCGCTCTCGTCCGATCAGTCAGATGATGGAGGCCGCTGATGATGCGCAAGACGTGGGCGATCGCGAAGAAGAACATCCGCATCTACTACCTCAAGGGCCCGGTGTTGATCTTCGGGATCCTGTTCCCGACTTTCCTCTTCCTGGCGTTCGCCATCGGCCGGAACGTGCCCGCCGAGAGCCTCGTGCCGGGACTGATAGGCATGGCGCTGTTCTTCACCGCGTCGGCGACCACACCGGCCATCTTGCCCTTCGAAACGCGCACGCGGACTCTCGAGCGCCTGCTGGTCGCGCCGCTGCCGCTGAGCGTGCTGATCGGCGGCGACGTGCTGTCGGCCTTCCTCTACGGCCTCTTCCTCTCGGCGATCCCCATCGCGATCAGCTTCGGGTTCCTAGGCGCGGCCTTCGCGGAGCCGCTGGCGATCGTGGCGGCCGTGCTGCTGTCGGCGCTGTGTTTCGCGCTGATGGGCACGCTGCTGTCCTCGCCACCGACTGACGAGCCGTCGTCGATCATGACGCTGTCGAACCTGGTGCGCCTGCCGCTGATCTTCTTCAGCGGCGTCTTCGTGCCGGTGAGCGGGATGCCTGAATGGGGGCAGTGGCTCTCGCGCATCTCGCCGCTGACTTACACCACGGAGCTTCTGCGAGCGGGGATCGGGCAGGAGGTACGGATCGCGCCGACGTGGTGTATCGTTGCGCTGGTCGTCTTTTCGCTCGCATTCTGGGTGGTCAGCATGATGTTGCACAGTCGGAATATGAGCAGACGGCTGGCGTTGTAGATGGAATCGGCATAGACGCGAAGAAGTCCGTCCCGATGAGGTGATTGCGACATGCATCACGGCCCGCGAGTTGAATCTGTGCTCGGCGGCGCCAACTTCCCCTGGCTGATGGTGGGATTGATCGCGCTCGCGGCGCTGATCGGCATCATCATCTGGCTCGTGGCACAGGGCGAGAACGCTGGCCGGAAGCGTTCATCACAGGCGGAGGTGGAGGGCAATCTGGAGGGCCAGATCATGGCCATGCTGCATCAGGCGGGCGGATCGATGCTGCAGACGGAAATCGCTGTGAACCTGGACGTCTCGACGGAATGCGTGGCGTGTGCGCTCAGAGATATGGTTGACAGCGGCCGGGTGTCGAGGGAGTGGAGGGCTGACCAGTACACATACCGCGTGACTCACCGCCATGCCGAGCCCGATGCCACGTAACAGCTCCCCGGACTGCTCCCGTGTGAGGACCCCGCATCCGTGCCCAGCGTGACAGACTCCAACCCGATGGTCCGCGCATGCGAGGGCGACGAGGGAGCATTCGTCGCCCTCGTCGCTTCCGGCACCTGCCCATAGTGGTCCGCCAAACCGATGGCGATAGTCGGCCACTTGGGTGCTACTTCAGTGGGTCAGCGCGTTGAAGCTGCGTGCGAGGGTGCGATGAAGATGTGCCGTCGGTGCATCCTGGCCGCGCGTCCGGCCCGTCGCCGCTGGGGCGCGGGCCCCGGCTTCCCAGCATGGTCCCTTCCGGCGTAGCGCCTCCCCGTCCCCGCTTGTAGCATGGGCCGGGGTGGAGTCCTTGGGAGACCTCTGGTCGCGCCTTCTCGCTACGCTCGCAGGCCTCACCGGACGCTGCGCGCCGGCACCCCTCCACGGGGTGTGCTGGAC
>JBNGDZ010000354.1:0-5590 GCA_049975765.1 Armatimonadota bacterium | reverse complement strand
TTCGATCGAGACGGCTTGCCGTCTCCGACGGGCCAGGTTCCATCTCAGCCCGGTTGCGCCGTGAGCTGGCGCCTCACACCCTAACGCCCATCTCGCCTTCGATCTGTTCGCCCTCGATCCGGCGGGCACAGTAGATGAGGCTGTCGCGGATGGTGCAGTTCACGACCTCGCCGGGGCCGAAGACCAGCGAGTTGACGATGCGGCTGCCCTTGCTGGCGATTTCCACGCTGCACTCGCCCTCGCCCTTACATCCCGGAACCCTATCGCGCATCTGACGCATCACCCGCAGCACCCCATCCAGGCGCTCATGATCGCCGAACTGCAGCCAGGGCTGCGGCATCCGGACGGTCCGCACGTCGGCCCCGGCCTGCAGCAGGGCGTCGATGCCCTGCATGACCCGCAGCTCCTCCCCGCGCGGCGGCAGGCGGTCGAGATGGTCGAAGACCTCCGGGCACAGGCGAAAGACGCCAGCGTCCACCGTGGGCGCGTCCGTCCACAGGCCGACAACTCTGGCGTCGCCGTTGGTGCTGATGCCCAGGTGGTTGTGCGGGTCATTGACCGCGATGGAGGTGAGGACCACGTCGGCCTCGGAGTTGACCAGCGCCTCCGTGGTGTGGCGCGGCGCCCAGGTGTCGCCGAGGTTCAGCAGGAAGGGGCCCTCGACGAGGTCTCGGGCGTGCAGGAGCGCGTCGCCGGTACCCTTTGGGATGGGCTGGCAGGCGTAGCGTAGCGGCAGGTCGCCGAAGCGGTCGCCAAGGCGCCCGCGGATGACGCCGTTGTCGGGCACCACGATGATAGCCTCGTCCACCAGGCCCCGGAGGCCCTCGAGAAGGTACTCGATGAAGGGCCTCCCCCAGAAGGGAATAAGGGGCTTGGGGACATGATACGTGATCGGGCGTAGACGTGTGCCGCGCCCGGCAGCCAGGACTACAGCCTGCATGAGCTCACCCTCTGGCTCCGTCGCCGTCGGATAGATTGTGCCGTTCTGTATAGTGCTCTGATGTCATCTGCCGCAATCTGCTGTTATCTGCCGTTCATTGAAAACTGTGTGGGAAGGGAGCATTCCATCCGGCGGTGTCGGCACGGCTGCGGGTGGCGGGGACCCACATTGACAGCAGTGCACCGGGCAGTATAGACTGAGCCCGGCACTACGTCGTGCGAGCCCAACACGGAAGATAGCACAGCCTCAGGGGGCTGTCAACCCGGAGAGGGAACCAGGCGGGGATATGTGAGGTCGCGCCCGCCACGCGCCTTGCTCCCCGTGGCGGGCACATCTGTGCGTGCTGGCAGCGCCGGAATCGAACGTGCGCTGCCCGTCGCAGTATCGGTAGTCCACCGCCGTCGCTGTCGCCATTCGCGCTTCTGCTCGCAGCAGTGCTACGCGTCGCCGTCACGTTTGAGAGGGAGGTCCACATGCTGCTTTACTGCTTCCGGGGGATCGCTGGCCGAGATCTGCATCCGGAGATGCTGGCGAGGCTGGGAGCGATCGCCGCGCACCACTTCCGCGATGAGGGGTATGATGAGATATCCATCGCGGGAGACTACCGCGTCTCCACTCCGGCGTTGAAGACCGCGCTGATGGCGGGGCTTGCCGGCGCCGGGATGACCGTCAACGACTGTGGCACCCTCCCATCCGGTGCTATCGCGGCCTGGGGAAAGCACACCGCCCTGCCGGCCTGTATGGTGACGGCCTCGCACAACCCGCCGGACTGGAACGGCGTGCAGTTCATGGAACCGGACTCACACATCTGGTGGCCGGAGCTGGAGGATGCGGCAAAGGAGCGCCTCAATGAGGCCGCAAAGTGGCCCGAGTGGGATGAGATGGGCGCTATCAGGCCGCTCGACGACGTGCTGGAGCAGTACGTGGATTGGGTTGTTGAGATGGCCCGGCCCGCCGACACCCTGAAGGTGGCGGTGGACCCCGGTGGGGGCGCCGCCATTCCGGCCGCGCAGATGATCCTCGAGCGCCTCGGTCACGAGGTCATTGTGATCAACGGCGAGCCGGACGGCAGCTTCAATGCCAGGCCCTCCGAGCCTCGTCCAGAGCATCTCGACAAGCTGCGCGGTGCGGTGCTGGAGCACGGCGTGGACATGGGTCTGGCGTTCGACGGCGATGCCGACCGCATCGTGACACTCGATGAGAGCGGGGAGTACGTGCTACCGGATCACACCATCGAGCTGCTGTGCCGGAGTCAGCGACGCCCCGGCCCGGCGGTGCTGAACGTTGGGGTGAGCCTGCATACCATGGCGGCGGTGGAGGAGATGGGCTATACGCTCATCCCCAGCCGCTGGGGGCAGACATTCATCGCACAACTGATCAAGGACCATGACGCTGTCTTCTCCGCCGAGCCGGACGGGCACTTCGGCTACCCGGAGCTGTCCCTGCGCGGCGACGCCGTGGCCAGCGCCGCGCTGATCACCAGTGCCCTCACTCACGAGGGGCGGCCCTATAGTGAAGTCATCGCCGAGATGCCGGCGATCAACATCATCAACGAGAAGATCGAGTGGGATGATGACTTTATCCACTACGCCGACGAGCTGCAGGCCTTGCTCGAGCAGGACTTCGATGACGTGCAGCGCCTGCACGAACGGCTGATCATGGCGCGCCGCGATGACGCCAAGCTCATCGCGCGGCAGAGCCCCTTCGACTCCACGCTGCGGCTGTCTGCGGAGAGCTATGGGCCCGACGAGCCGCAGATGCTGCTCGACGCCATGAAGGCCATCTGCCTGCCGGGCTGACGGGGGCCTACGAGCGATGAGCGACGGGGGGCGGGCCTCCGGGAGGTGCAATGCACCTCACCGGCCCGGTCGTTGGCGCCGGTCTCCATGCCCGCCCAACGGCGTCGGGCTGGAAGCCCGACCTACGCGTTGAGGGGGGGCCGTTGCGAAGCCCGACCTACGCGTTGAGGGGGGCGTTGCCGTGCGAAGCGGCGGGGCTTGAGCCCCGCCGGCCGTTGTCGTGTGTGTCGTCCGTGGTGCGGAGGCCCTCGCCCCCACGCCCTTGCCTCTATGCCGTACGGAGGGGCGGGCTGCCCAGCCCGCCCGGCCGCTTGTCGTGCCTTGACAGGCTGACGGGGCCCGCGATAGACTCAGAGTGCAACGGGCGGATAGCTCAGTTGGGAGAGCGCCTCCCTCGCACGGAGGAGGTCGAGGGTTCGAATCCCTTTCCGTCCACCAAGATTCCAGGCGCCGGGAGCCGACGGCTTCCGGCGCTTTCGCGTACCCGGCGCTGCAGGGGCCGCGCCCGTCACTCGTTGAGGTAGCGCCCAAGCGACGTGAGACACACGACCACGAAGATGGCCCCCTCATCGGGCAGCATCTCCGGTCTGACGCCATCGAGGTAGCCGATGATCGCCCTCGCCGCGGCGCGCGGAATGGCCGCCGTCACCGAAGCCGCCTCCACCACCACGGCGAGCTTGCGCGCGTGTTCAGCGGCGGCCTCGAAATCATCGGCGGCGAGTGCGCTCCGGAAGAGCTTCGCCAGGTGCACGGCCGAGGCTCGTGCCCGCTCCGGCAACTGCGCGCGCCGCAGCAGGCGCACGATCCGCGCCGTCATCGTGTCGAAAAGGGCCGCACGCGACAGCCGGTCGGCGATCAGCAGCCGGTAGAAGTGCCGCGGCTCGCCCAGCACGCGGCACACCGCGTTGATAATCTGCATGCGCAGCACCGGGGAGTGGAACTGCGGGAGATGCTCCAGGGCCGGCCCGATGAGCCGCCTGTCTCCCAGCCTGCTGGCCGCATCCGCCACAGCCGCGAACGTGGCCTTGTCGAACTCGCCCGTGAGGCGTCCGTACAGCGCCGCCCGCGCCTCCTCACCACCGATCTCGCCCAGCGCCAGCGCGGCGCTGGTGCAGACCCGGGGGTCGCGGTCGTGCAGTGCCGCCACCAACGGCGCCACCGAGCCCTCGGCGCCGATCTTCCCCAGCGCCTCCGCCGCCTCCGGCCGGATGTCGGACTCGTCGTCACGCAGCGTCTCCACCAGCGGCTCCACCGCTCCCTCCAGGCCCATCTCCCCGAGGCTCCGGGCCGCTTCGCTACGCACCTGGGGGCTTACATCATCGAGCGCGTCCACCAGCTTGTCGATGGCCAGCGGCGCATGTGATCGGCCCAGGCCCCGCGCCGCCTCCGCCCGCCGTTGCTCACTGAAGGCGGCCTGGTACAGCGCGTAGTTCACGGCGTACCCGAGCAGGTTGCCCCGGAACTGGCCCAGGAGGTGGCGGGGTGAGGTGGCCTCGGTCTCCCTCAGGCGGATCGAGAGGATCGCCGGGATGATGCACAGCACAGCCGACAGGCCGAAGACAACCTGCAGTGGCGCCAGGTGCATCCCCAGCACCGCCACACCGGCCTCCGGCAGCCGCTCGCGGATCAGGCCCCCCAGGAAGGGCCCGCCGGCGCTGCCCAGGGCCACGAAGGTCATCCAGTTGGCGAAGTAGGAGCTGTTCTCCCGCCCCGATGGTACCAGCTTGTAGAGCAGCGTGGAGTTGGCGATCTGCGTCCCCGACCAGATGATGCCGGCCACCGCGCGCTGGATGGGAATGAGCCAGACGGCGGTCGCGGGGTTGATGAACACCCACGCCCCCAGCACCGCAACGTAGGGCACCACTGTGATCTGGCTGATGGGCTTGGAGCCGTAGCGCTGCGCGAAGATGCCCCAGATGGGGTAGGAGACCATCATCAGCAGCAGCGTGATGTTGGTGTAGATGGCGACCTGTGAGTAGCTCAGCGCCAGGTCCTGAAGCATGTACACGGCGTAGAAGGCCCCGGACATCATTCCCGCAGCCAGCCAGGTGCCCATGAACAGGGCCAGAGAGCGGTACTGCGGGTCCCGAAGCGGCACGGTGAGGGCGCCGCCGAAGCGCTCACTCTCGTCGGCGGTGACCTCCGGGTAGGGCGTGAGGCCCATCATCACGTAGCCGAGTATCCCCGCCGCCCACCCCACCACGAAGACCGCCGTGAAGCCGGGCAGGCCGGGGCGCACGTCCAGCCACCTGCTCGCGAGATACAGATAGACCATGCTGGCGACGCTGATGTACATCATCCGCCGCCCGATGTAGGAGCCACGCACGTCGGATGGCAGCACGTTCGAGAGCCACGAGTTGAAGGTGGGGTTGACGGTGTGACCCATCAGGTAGGCGACGGCCAGCAGCCCGGCCATGGCGTAGAAGCGCGTGCCCTCCGGCAGCAGAGCGGTGGAGACCACCAGGCTGGCGGCTGTGATCTCGACGAGGCCCAGCCCCACGCACATGCGCCGCTTGTTGGCCACGTTCCGGGTAAGCCACGAGCCGACGAGCTGCCACAGGCCGAACATCCCCACGAAGCTGGCCAGAAAGCCGATCTGCGCCTGGGTGAGACCGATCTTTAGGGCGAAGCCCGACAGCACCGGCCCCGACACCACAGCATTGGGGCCGTAGACCGCCCAGAGGACGCCCATGATGATGAAGTGCCGCAGGGCGTGAGCGGTCTGCTGCTGACTCAGCGAGCTGTGATTCGGGACTTCGGGCTCCCGTTGTTGCATCGGCGGGCTTCCCATCCAAAACGCTGCCTGGCGGCGGCTGGAGTCGTGGAGATACTACTCGCATCGTGTGGCACG
>JBNGDZ010000353.1:0-5612 GCA_049975765.1 Armatimonadota bacterium | reverse complement strand
TGGGCGAGCGCGATGACCTCCTGCAGGTGATGGGCGTGTCCGCGCAGGCGGCAGGCGACGGCGCGCAGATTAGCTTTGCGCTGTCGGCAGCGGGCACCGTAACGGTAGACGTGCTCAACATCGCCGGGCGCACGATCAAGCGCATCGTCACCGATCGGGAGTGCGACGCCGGTCTGCAGACGGTGAGCTGGGACGGCCGCTCCGACGCGGGGACGCAGGTGCCGAGCGGCATGTATCTCATCCGCGTCACCGCTTCCGCGCCGACCGGTGAGCAGTGCCAGGGGCTCGCTACGGTGCAGATGCACTGAAAGCATCGTCAGCGTCGCCTGCCGCGGAGCAGCGCACAGGCAAAGTCCGGCGACAGGTAGGTCTCATCCCCGCATGTGCCGGAGGAGGGCCTCGTCGCGTTCGGAGTAGGGCGGGTAGCGCAGGCCGATGTCGAAGACCGTGCTGCGATCCAGGATCGCCCGGGCGTTGGAGAACTCGCGGAACCCCCACTCACCATGGTAGGTCCCCATGCCGCTGCGGCCCACACCGCCAAAGGGCAGCTCGGAGACCAGCAGGTGCAGCAGGGTCTCGTTGACGCACGTCCCACCGGCCCTCGTGGTGTGCGTGACGCGCTGCACGACCTCTCCATCGTCAGCGAACACATACAGCGCCAGCGGCCGCGGACGCTCGTTGATGAAGGCGATGGCCTCCTCCGCATCCGCCACCTCTAACACGGGCAGGATCGGCCCGAAGATCTCCTCCTGCATGACCGGGGAGCGGGCATCCACACCGCGCAGCACCGTCGGCGCCACATACAGATCCGCCCGATCGTGCTCCCCGCCCACGACCGCCTCCCCGTCCGCGAGCAGCTCCACCAGCCTGTCGTGGTGGCGCTCATTGATGATCCGGGCGTAGTCGGGGCTCTGCTGCGGGTCCGGCCCGTAGAAGCGCCCTAACGCGTCAGCCAGCGCGGCCACGAACTCATCCGCGATGTCGCGCTGCACCAGCGCGTAGTCGGGCGCCACGCAGGTCTGCCCGGCGTTGGCGAACTTGCCGTTGGCGACACGCCGGGCGGCGACATCGAGGCGGGCTGAGCCATCGACGACGCAGGGGCACTTGCCGCCCAGCTCCAGCGTGACCGGCGTCAAATGCTGCGCGGCCGCCTCCATGACGATCCGGCCCACACGCGCGCTGCCGGTGAAGAAGATGCGGTCGAAGCGATGCTGCAGCAGCGCGGTGGTCTCCGGCACTCCTCCCTCGACCACCGCGACCACATCGGGGTCGAGATACTGCGGCACCAGCTCCCCGATGACCGCCGAGGTGGCCGGCGCCAGCTCCGAGGGCTTGAGCACCGCGGCGTTGCCCGCCGCCAGGCACGGCACCAGCGGCGCGATGACCAGGTGGAAGGGGTAGTTCCACGGCCCCATGATCAGGGCGACACCCAGCGGCTCCCAGATCACCCGGCTGTGGGCGGGCTGCAGGTAGAGCGGCGTGTGCGCTCCTACCGGTCGGCTCCAGCGCTCCATATGCCCCAGCGCGTGGTCGATCTCGCCGAGCACGAAGCCCGTCTCGGTGAGATAGCACTCCACGCGGCACTTGTGCAGATCGCTGTGCAGGGCGTCGAAGATGTCCTGCTCGTGCTCCACGATCAGGGCGCGCAGGGCCTGCAGCTCATCGCGCCGCCACTGCAGGTCGCGCGTGTCCAGCGAGCGATGATGCGCCCTCAGGCGGTTTACCAGCTCGGCGTACAGTGCGTGTGCCATGGTATCACTCCCATGCGCGCCACCTCCCGCCCGGGGCCGAGCGGGTCCTGCACGCAGCCGACTGGTATTGCTGATGCCGCTGCCTCCCGGCTTCGCCCATCTCGCCTCCACCTCCTCCCGGTCGCACAGTCCCACAAAGGTGGGCCCGTGAGGAGGGGGAAACTGGACCTGCGTCCCATGTCCGCGGCCCCGTCATCGGGCATAATCGGGTTGTGTGCACCGGGGCCGCTCGCCAGCCTTGCGGCCTGCTCTCCGCTCTGCGTCCAGAGCCGCATATTCGTGCACAAGCGGTCGCATCCTACTCAGCGCCGGCCCCGGAACAGGCACAGGCGGGAGGCAGGGAAATGAGGATCATTGCACTGGGCGGTGCGGGGGACATGGGCAGTCGAGCCGTACGGGATCTCGCGCGGCAACCCGACCTCGAAGCGCTGGTGATCGGCGACTATAACGAGACGGCCGCACAGGCATTGGCCGAAGACATCCGCGACGAGCGAGTCAGCGCGCGGAAGGTGGATGCCACCGACCACGAGGGGCTGGTCGCGGCCCTTGCCTCTTTCGATGTAGCCGCGAGCGCGGTAGGGCCGTTCTACCGCTTCGAGCGCATGTGTGCGGCGGCGGCCGTCGAGGCCGGGTGCCACTACGTCTCGCTGTGCGATGACTACGACGCCACGCAGGCGGTGCTGGAGCTCGACGGGGAGGCCACCGGGCGGGGCGTGACGATCCTCACCGGCCTGGGCTGGACACCGGGTATCTCCAATGTGCTGGCCCGCAGGGCAGCCGAACAGCTCGACGAGGTGCGGGCCATCGAGGTGGCGTGGGGCTCCAGCGCCAGCGACTCCGAGGGCTTTGCCGTGATCCTGCACACGCTGCACATCTTCTCCGGGACGGTGCCGAGCTGGCAGGGCGGGAGGCTGGTTGAGGTCGCGGCGGGCTCGGGCAGGCAGCGCGTGCGCTTTCCTGAGCCGCTGGGTGAGTGCACCGTCTTCCACCTCGGCCACCCCGAGCCGGTGACGCTGCCGCTTACCTACGAGAGCGTGGAGACGGTTACGCTCAAGGGCGGGCTGTCCGAGGACATGCTCAACTGGCTGGCAAAGCTGATGGCCTCGCTGCGGCTGAGCAACACGCACGGCAAGCGGGTGGCGGTGGCGAAGCTGCTCAAGGCGCTGCTGCCGGTTATCGGGAGGATCGGCCGCCCCGCCCACCCGTGCTCGGGCATCCGCGTGGACGTGAAGGGTATGAGAGACGGGGAGACGACCACCATCACCTACGGCGCTGCAGACAACATGGAGCGGCTGACGGGCCTGCCTCTGGCGATAGGCGCGGCGATGATAGGCCGCGGGGAGATCACGCAACGCGGCGTCATGGCGCCCGAAGCCTGCATACCGCCCGACACCTTCATCGCCGAGCTGGCGAAGCGCAGCATCACGGTCTACGAGGGCGACCTGCTCGAGGCACCGCTCGCCGCGGAAACCTGACGCGGCCGCGCTCTTCGCGGAACGAAGGCGGCTGTCGGAGGCCCGAAGACGCAAGCCGGAGACACGAACGGATCCAGGGAAGCGCAGGTGAGGAGGCACACCCATGGGCGTCTCTTCTGCTGCCAGGCAGTCTCCGCCGCGTGATGCCACTGGCGCGGGCCCGGTCCCGCTGCTGCACAAGCTCCTGTATGGTGTGGGCTACGTCTCTCTGGGCGTGACCTCGATCATGGTCATGACCTGGATCGAGGAGCGCTACCTGCCGACCGAGGGCGAGGGAACGGTGGCCCTGGCGCTGGTCACCGGCACAGCCTTCCTCATCGCGCTGACCGCGGGCCGAGTGGTGGATGCGGTCGCCGATCCGCTGATCGGCTACTGGAGCGACCGGGTGAGGACTCGCTGGGGTCGGCGCAAGCCGTTCATCTTTCTCGGAGGGCCCCTCTTCGCGGTCATGTTCGCATTAATGTGGCTTCCGCCGGTGCAGGAAGCGGCGGCCCTCCCCTCCACGCTCAATGCGGTCTACCTGGCCGTGACCGCCTCCGTGTTCTTCTTCGCCTTCACGGTGGTGGTCTGCCCGTATCTGGCCATGCTCCCGGAGATCACGGCAGATCCATCCGAGCGCGTCAGCCTGGCCACCTGGCAGGGCGCCTTCAACGTGGCCGGAACCGTGGGCGGAATGGTCCTCGCCAGCTACCTGGTTGACGTCTACGGCTACCGCACCATGGCCCTGGTGCTGGCGCCCATCCTGCTCGTATGTCTGTGGATACCGCTGCTGGTGCCGACGCCGGTGCAGGCGCAGAGCTCATGCGATCTGGATCTCAGGCGCGCCGTCGTGGGCACTCTGCGCAACCCGTGGTTTCCCCCGTATGTGGTGAGCCAGGTGTGCCTGTGGCTGTCGCTCAGTGTCATCCTCGCCGCCGCGATCAGCATGGTCAAGGGGCTGGCCGGCGTGGGGGACTTCGAGGCCAGTCTGCCGGTCGCCGCCGCCCTGCTGGTGGCCGGCGCGCTGTTCCCGGCGGTGCGGCCGGTCGCCCTGCGGATTGGGAAACCCCGGCTGCTGCTGGGCGGCACGATCTGGTTTGCGGTGATGATGGTCCCGCTCATGCTGTTGGGGCGTCTGCCGCTGCCCCTGTCGATCTATTGGCAGGCCGTGCTGATCATGGCGCTCGCCGGCCCCTCCGTCGCGGCGCTCTTTGCGCTGCCCAATGCCATGGTGGCGGACATCGTGGATCATGACGAGGGGCTCACCGGGCAGCGCCGTGAGGCGATCTACTTCGGGGTGCAGGGACTTCTCGTCAAGGCGGGAATGGGTATCGGGACGGGAACCGCCGGGCTGCTGCTGGCGTCTCTGGGCGACACTGCGCAGAATCCGGGCGGCTTCATCGCCTGCCCGCTGCTGGCGATGCTGCTGGCGGGGGCGGCGGCGGCAATACTGACGCGCTACCCGGGAGATTAGGCGGCTGCGCCGACCGCCCTCCCTCCCGACTTGGGCATCTGCAGTGTCGAAGGATTGCGCTACGCCCACAGTATTGTCGCTATCGACTGTTGCTCGCGAAGCTGCGGCAGACGGTACATGGCTGTTTTGTTGCACTCGGCACGGGGAATACCATAGTCACCTCTCCGCATCGAGGCGCGGCGATAGATCCGACGCCGGGGAGAGCCTTTGTCGTCTCTGCACGCAGCCCGGTCGCAAGCCCGTTTGGCGGTCCGGCCTGGGAGCTGGCGGACATGAGCGTCCGGTGTCGTGTTGAGATGCTGGGTGGACTGCGTGTGCTGCAGGGCGACCGCGAGATCGCCGGCTTTGCCACGCAGAGGACCGCGGCTCTGCTGGCCTACCTGGCCTACCACCTGCACCAGGCGCACCCCCGCGAGGTGCTGGTGGAGACCTTCTGGCCGGGCGGGGTACCGCCCTCGGGGCGAAACAGCCTCAACACCGCTCTCTCCTCGCTGCGGCACCAGCTTGAGCCGCCCGGCATCCCTCGAGGCGCCCTCATCCGCTCCTCCCGCCACACTGTGCAGCTCAACCCGGAGGCGGTGACCACCGACGTGGCTGACCTGCGCAGCGCTCTGCGCTCGGCGGCCCGCGCCACGAGCACCCCCGAGCGGATCCAGCACCTGTCCGATGCCGCGGCGCTGTATCGCGGGGAGCTGCTGTCGGGCTTCTACGAGGACTGGGTGCTGACCGAGCAGCGCCGGCTGGCGGATGAGTACTTTGATGCCGCGCTGACCCTCGCGACGCTGCTGGAGCAGTCAGGCGACGTCGAAGGCGCCATCGAGGTGGCTCGGGCCGCGCTCGGCCACGATCCGTTGCGGGAGGAGGCGCACGGGGAGCTGATGCGGCTGTATGCAGGCTCAGGCCAGCCTGTGGCCGCGTTGCGGCAGTTCGCGG
>JBNGDZ010000352.1:0-5614 GCA_049975765.1 Armatimonadota bacterium | reverse complement strand
GGTCCGGCCTCTCCACGCGAGCCTCCGCTCGCGTAAGGGCAGCTGCCGCCAGGGACCACAGGCAGGTCCCCGCCGTCCTTGGGCGAAGCATCCCGGCAACAGCGCGGTCACACGCTCGGCGGGGAGGTTGCGACATGGTACGCCTGGAGGGCCTACAGCAGAAGCCGGCATGGATCACGCATCTCGGCTGTCACCTGGGCTGCATCGACTACCTGGGGCTGGACATCTCCCGCGCCTGGGTCTTCGGGGGCACGGGCCACGCCTTCGCCATCAATGTCCACGAGGCTCTCTGTCCCAGCGGTCCGACGGCCTGGAACACCGACCCGGTGGATCGGCTCGCCGGCAACATCGGCTACATGGTGGATGGCGTCACCGGCCACAGGTCCCAGCGCGAGTTCGAGGCCAAGCAGAAGATCGCCTGGGCGCTGGCAACCGGCTGCATCGACACTGGCGTGCCCTGCTACGGCTGGGAGCTGCACATCCCGGAGTGGTACGTCATCACCGGCTACGATGATGTGGGCTACTACTACTCCGGCCCGGGTGCGGATGAGGCCCAGATGCCGCTGCCCTGGGAGAGGCTGGCCGACACCGAGATCGGCTGGCTCTCGATGCACTGTGTGCTCCCCTGCGAGCCTGTCGAGGATGCGGAGGCCGTCGGGGAGGCCCTTGCCTTCGCGCTCGATCACGCTCGTGGGGAGGAGGCTCACGCGGGTTACGTCACCGGCCCGGCCGCATTCGAGGTGTGGGCGGAGGCGCTCGAGACGGGAACCGCGGACCGCTTTGGTGCGGGCTATAACGGCGCCTGCTGGCTGGAGTGCCGCGAGATGGCCGTGTGCTTCCTGGAGGAGGCAAGAGGGCGGCTGGCGGGCCGTGCCGACGCGGCCTTCGACGAGGCCATGGAGCACTACACAACGCTACACCAGCGCCTGAAGGCCGCCGTCGAGCGCGTGCCTTTCCAGAACCCCGCGGATGCGGTGGAGGGTGAGACCGTGCAGGATGCCCAGGCTGCGTCGCTTCTGCGGGAGGCCGGGGCCGCCGAGGAGCGCGGGCTGGTGGCCCTCAGGCGCATCTGTGAGGCGCTCTGAGGCCGTCGCGACGAACGGAGGAACGTGCATGGCGTTGAGCGTGGGAGTCGTGGGCTGCGGGGCGTTCGGACGGCACTTCATTCCACTGGTGCGGGACCACCCGGAGGTCAGTCGCGTTGCCCTGGCTGACCTGGACGAGGACAAGCTCGCGGAGTGCTCTCGCGAGTACGGGGTCGATGAGTGCTACCGGAGCCTCGAGGAGATCCTGCGCACCGACCTGGACGCGGTGATGATCTTCACGCAGCCGTGGCTGCACGCGCCGCAGGCTATCGAGGCCATGGAGGCCGGCAAACACGCCTACACCGCGGTTCCCGTCATCATGCTCCCTGACGGCGACGAGATCCTCGAGTGGTGTGACTGGCTGGTGGAGACGGCGCGGCGCACGGGGCAGTACTACATGATGGGCGAGACCACCTGCTATCGCCCGGAGACGATCTTCTGCCGCCGGAAGGCCGCCGCCGGCGAGTTCGGCCACTTCGTCTACGCCGAGGGGCACTACTTTCACGACATGTCGCATGGGCTTTACGAGGTCGCCAGGTGGCGGTGGGGCGAGCGCTTCGATGACAGCAGGCGCGGCGGCATCCCGATGCACTACCCCACGCACTCCACCGGCGGGATCATCGACATCACCGGCGCCCACATGACCCAGGTCTCGGCCCTCGGCTACGAGATGCCCGGCGACGACTGGTTCCTGCCCGGCACCTTCTGGAACAACACCCAGGCCGACCAGGTGGGCCTGTTCCGCCTCAGCAACGGGTCGATGGCGCGCATCGCCGAGATGCGCCGCCTCGGCACTCCGGGCATCGAGACCTTCCGCCTTTACGGGACCGAGGGGGCATTCGAGCGCAACTTCAGTGGTGCCACCTGGCTGACACTACAGGAACAGGAGGCCGTGGACCTCTCCACCGTGGAGGAGCCGCTTCCCGATGCACTGGCGGCCGACAGGGGCGGCCACGGCGGCTCACACGCCTACCTGGTACACGAGTTCATCACCGCGTGTGTGCAGCAGCGGCAGCCGCGCGTGAACGCCTGGCAGGCGGTGCGCTTCATGGCGCCCGGAGTCATCGCCCACAAGTCCGCCCTGCGCGACGGGGAGCTGCTGGAGATCCCGGACTGGGGTGATGCGCCGGACTGAGCCGCGACTGTGGTGGCGGCCGGTTGGGCGCCCGGCTGTAAGCTGCGTCACGGCTCGCGATTGCGGTGGCGGATGCGGTAGGTCAGCTCCTGCGTCTCGTTGGGCTGGAGGCTGATCTCGAAGGCGAGCGTCTCGGCGTCCTCGCGCACGTGCGGGGCGGAGCTGTGCTCCAGCGTCCAGGCACCCTCATGGTGCTCCCTGACGCTGACGGTCACCGGCTCATCGCGCAAGTTGCGCAGCTCCAGCTCCCAGGTCTCCACCAGGTCGTACAGCACGAGCTTGTCGTGCGCGTCGAAGCGCTTGTCCACCTCCCTTGCCTGCGCCCGCTTGCGGCTGACCGCTATCCCGGACGCGGGGCCCAGCGACAGCTCGATAGCCTCCCCCGGTGGCGTGTAGGGGATCGATGCCTCTCGGATGAACTCCCCGCCGGCCTCCGCCGGCGCGTAGATGCGCACCGTGCCCGCCGGCAGGCCCACCCGGTCGGGCCTGGTAGGCAGCGTGAGGATCTTCACCGGCGCGTCGCCGTGCTCGACCTTGTCGTAGACGAGGGCCCGCGAGATGGTATCCGGCCCGAACTCGCGGCTCAGCGCGGGCTGGCCCAGAGTCACGGTCTGCCCGTTCTCGAGGCTCAGTCGGACGCCGAAGCCCTCTCCGACCAGGTAGGCCTCATGCAGGTCCCGCCCGAGGCCGTTGGTCACCCTCAGCCTGCCCTCCAGCTCCAGGCCGTCCTCTCCCCGCAGCACCGCGCTGTACTCGATGCCCCAGGACAGGCCCGTCAGCGGGTAGCTGACCGAGACGGTCGCCTCCACCGGTCGGGAGGCGCTGATGCGCCAGACGGCGGCGCCGGGGTGCTCCGGCCCCGACTGCATGGTGATGACCTGCACGCGGTCCGCCGGCTCCACCCGCAGCCAGACGTCCGCCGGCGCCACGCCAAGCTCCTCGACCGGCAGTTGCAGCAGGCTCTCTCCCTGCTGCAGGCCCACCGTCCCACGCCGGGTCACCTCCAGCACGTCGGAGCGCTGCAGGCGGATCACCGGCGGCCCGAGCTGGATGGCCGTGGTGAGCTGCGCCGCCACGGCCGGAGGCAGGCAGCTCGCGACGAGGGCGATGAGGGCGACAGTCCTGGCGATCATGGGCAGCTCCCCTGGTCTCCTCAACTGGACACGGCGGCCAATTCGGCGCCAGAGGGCCCGTCTCCTCCGTGGCCGACGCCCGCCCGACCGAGCCCCCCACGAATGAGGGACGGTGCGCAAGAGGAGGATGAACCCGTCAGGGGCGCATCCCGGCCCGAAGTGCTCTGCCTGGAGCTCGACGGCATGCGGGCGAGGGCGCGTGCGTTACCTAACGTCTGGACCCAGGATGCCAGAGCAGACCGGCCCCCGCGACGGCGCAGAAGACCCGAGATCCTGCCGTTCGGTGCTACCCGCGAGCCTTCCTTCCCCTTACCGGGAAGACCGGGTCCTGGAAGCCGAAGCCGGCGTGCTCACCGGGCGGCACCAGCTCGTCGATGCGGGCCTCGATCTCCGGCGTGACCTCCACCTCCAGCGCGCCCAGGTTGTCCTGGAGCTGCTCGGGCGTGCGCGGGCCGATGATGGGGCAGGTCACCAACTCGTTCGCCATCGCCCACGCCACGGCAAGCTGCGCGGCGGTGCAGCCGACCTCCTCCGCGAGTGCAACGACCTGGTGCGCCAGCTCGAGGTTGCTGGGCCGGTACTCGGTCTGCATCAGCCGCTCGTTGCCGCGGCCGGCGCGGGAGTCCGGCGGCGGCTCCTCGCCCTGCGCGTACTTGCCCGTCAGCACCCCGCGCGCGATGGGGCTGTAGGTCACCACGCCCAGCCCCAGCTCGTAGCAGGCGGGCAGCAGCTCCACCTCGACGTCGCGGTTGGCGATGTTGTACAGCGGCTGCACCGCGGCCAGCGGGTCCCACCCCTGCAGCGCCTGCACGCCGAGGGCATCCGCGACCCGCCAGGCCGCGAAGTTGCTCAGCCCCACGTAGAGGACCTTCCCCTGCCGCACCAGGTCGTTCATCGCCGACAGGGACTCCTCGATGGGCGTCTCCGGGTCGGGCTTGTGCAGGTAGTAGAGGTCGATGTAGTCCGTCCCCAGCCGGCGGAGACTGGCCTCGCAGCCCTCCATGATGTGTTTGCGCGATGAGCCCATCTGGTTGGGCCCATCGCCCATCGGCAGCGTCACCTTCGTGGCCAGCACGATCTCCTCGCGGCGGCCCTGCAAGGCCTTGCCGACCACGCGTTCGGACCCGCCCGCGTTGTACTTGTCGGCGGTGTCGAGGAAGTTGATGCCGGCGTCGAGGGCAGTCCCAATCATCCGCAGGGACGTCTCCTCATCGGTCGGCCCGCCGAACATCATGGTGCCAAGGCAGACCTCGCTGACCTTCATCCCGCATCCGCCAAGCGTCCGGTACTGCATCGCGATCCCTCCTATCGCGCTCTCCTTTCGCCGCACGGAAGGTGCTCGCCTGCGCGGGGGCCAAGTATGAGGCCGCGCACCGGTCCGCTCGCCGTCAGCCCGCCCGCGTTCGCCGCGCGAAGGAGCCCACCATGAACGTCATCGTCATCTGCCTGGACACGTTCCGCGGAGATATCGTCGGCGACGGGGGGGCGATGGCGGAGATACGCACGCCCGCCATGGATCAGCTGGCCGCGCAGTCGGCGAACTTCACCCGCGCCTTCGGCGAAAGCCAGCCCACCCTGCAGGCGCGCAGGTCGCTGATGACGGGCATGCGATGCTTTCCGTGGCGCTTCAACGTGGACCGACGCGGGCACTGGCATCACGCCGCGGGCTGGCATAAGATCCCGCCCGAGCATGACACGCTGGCCGAGATCCTGGTGCGGCGAGGCTACTACACCGGGCTGGTCACCGACACGCACCACATGTTCAAGCCCACCATGAACTACACGCGCGGGTTCTGCTCTTGGGACTTCATCCGCGGGCAGGTGGACGACCACTGGCGGGGCGGGACGCGCGAGATGGTCGAGCCGCTGATGAAGCGCGTCTGCCGCCAGCCCATCGACTGGCAGCGGCACCTCGTGATGCTGCAGTACTTCCTCAACAACCGCGACCGCCACAGCGGGGACGACTACCTCCCGGCGCGAGTCTTCTCGGCCGCAAGCCGCTGGCTTGAGGACAACCACACAAACGCGCCCTTCCTGCTGTGGGTTGACGGCTTTGACCCGCACGAGCCCTGGGACCCGCCGCCGCGATACGCCGACATGTACGCGCCCGACTACGATGGCATCGACTTCATCTGGCACCACCAGGGGCCCGACGCCACCGACGAGGAGATCGAGCGCGTCAGGGCCCTCTACTTCGGCGAGGTCACCTTCGTTGATGAGTGCATCGGCCGATTCCTGCAGACCATCGATCGCCTCAGGCT
>JBNGDZ010000351.1:0-5615 GCA_049975765.1 Armatimonadota bacterium | reverse complement strand
AGGCCGCCCTGCGCGGCGCCACCAGCCTCGAGGAGCTGGACCAGCTTCGGGCCAGGTACCTGGGCCGGAGCGGGACGCTGCGGGAGATCCAGCAGGGCATCAGGAACATCGCCGAGGAGCTGCGCCCACAGGTGGGGCGGCTCATCAACCAGACGCGCCAGGAGCTGGAGCGCATCCTGGAGGAGCGCCGCGATGAGCTGGAGGCCCTGAAGGTCCGAGAGCGGGAGGCGGAGGACCGCATCGACGTGACGCTCCCCGGTCGCGCCCAGCACGTGGCCGGCCGTCACCCGCTGCTTGAGACCCTCGACGACATGCTGGAGATCTTCCTGGGGCTGGGCTACACCATCGCTGAGGGCCCGGAGGTGGAGACCTACTACTACGGCTTCGAGGCCCTCAACTACCCGCCCGACCATCCGGCGATGGACGAGCAGATGACGTTCTACATCACGGACGACATGCTGCTGCGCAGCCAGACCTCCACGGTGCAGATTCGGGTCATGGAGTCCCAGCAGCCGCCCGTGCGCGTGGTGGTGCCCGGGCGGTGCTTCCGCCGCGATACCGTGGACGCCACACACTCGCACACCTTCCACCAGCTTGAGGGGCTGTGCGTGGATGAGGGCATCACCCTCGCGGACCTCAAGGGCACGCTTCTGGCCTTCGCGCGCGGCATGTTCGGCGAGCAGGCCCAGGTCCGCTTCCGCCCCGACTTCTTCCCCTTCACCGAGCCCAGCGCGGAGTTCGCCGTAAGCTGCTTCGTGTGCTCGGGAGAGGGCTGCCGGGTCTGCAGCAATACCGGCTGGATCGAGCTTGGCGGCGCGGGCATGGTGGACCCGAACGTGCTGGAGAACGTGGGCTATGATACCGAGCGCTACACCGGCTTCGCCTTCGGGGTTGGTGTGGAGCGCTTCGCCATGAACCGCTACGGCATCCCCGACATGCGCCTGCTCTACAGCGGCGACATGCGGATGCTCAGGCAGTTCTGAGCGATGGCATGCCGCAGCTGTGCACAGGAACGACTGCGCGACCGTGACGAGTGACGGCAGCGCCCGGCGCGGCACAGCCTCGCGCGCAACGAGGGCGGCGGCGCCGGGCTGGCAGTGACTGGAGGAGAGAGCGATGCGGGTTCCGTACGAGTGGCTGATGGAGTATCTGAAGGCCGACATCTCAGCCGAGGACCTGGCCGAGGAGCTGACCATGAGCGGCCTGGAGGTGGAGGGCATCGAGAGCTGGACCTCCGCCGATGGTGAGGCCAGCGATGAGGTGCTGATCACGTCGGTGACCTCCAACCGCGGTGACCTGCTCTCCATGATCGGCGTCGCGCGGCACGCGGCGGCCGTCCTGGGCTGTGAGTTCGAGATGCCCGACTGCTCGCTGCCGGCCATCGAGGAGCCCAGTCACGATGAGCGCGATCTCGAGCAGGGCGACACGCGCATCACCATCGACGATCTGGAGGGGTGCCCGCGCTACAGCGCCCTGCGGCTGGTGGGTGTGGAGGTGCGGGAGTGCCCGCAGTGGATGGCTCACCGGCTGGAGGCGGCCGGGGCGCGGCCCGTCAACAGCGTCGTGGACGCCACCAACTACGTGCTCTGGGAGTTGGGCCAGCCGCTGCACGCATTCGACCATAAGCTGCTGGTGGACGGGCACATCATCGTCCGGCGCGCCGAGCCGGGTGAGAAGCTCGTCACACTCGACGGGGTCACCCGCGAGCTGACCGACGCGGACCTGGTCATCGCGGATCCCAAAGGCCCGGTCGCCCTGGCCGGCGTGATGGGCGGAACCGATACGCAGATGCGGGAGCGGACCTCGGATGTGCTCATCGAGTCCGCGCACTTCAACCCCACCATGGTCCGGCGGACCGCGCAGCGGCTGGGCATGAGCACGGAGGCGTCCTATCGCTTCGAGCGCTACGTGGACCCGAACCTGACGCTCCCCGCGGCGGCACGTTCGGCGAAGCTCATCGCGGAGATGTCGGGAGGCGAGGTGGTGGGCCCGGCGATGGACGTGCGGGCGGAGGACTTCGTGCCGCGCACCGTTCACCTGCGCCCGGCGCGCACGAACTACCTGTTGGGCACCGAGATCACCACCGAGGAACAGGTGGAGCTGCTGGAGCGCCTGGAGCTTCATGTGCAGCGAGAGACCGAGGAGCCCGACCAGGCTGAGGAGGTCAGCGAGTGGCTGTGGCCGGTGCCCGATGAGGGCCAAGCGCGAGAGAGGCTGGTGGTGCGGGTGCCCACGCGGCGCCCGGACATCGAGCGGGAAGTGGACCTCATCGAGGAGGTTGCCATCGTCCATGGCTACAACAACATCCCCACCACGCTGCCCGCCAATACCACCGGTGCGGGGGTGCGCACCCGGCTGCAGCGGCTGGAGCGCCGGGTCGGCGCCATTATGCGCGGGGCCGGGCTGTGCGAGAACGTCAGCTACTCGATGATGGGCGACTGCGATCTGGACTTCTTGTGCATCGGTGAAGAGGGGCGGCAGCGGCAGGCCCTGTGCCTGCGAGAGCCGGCGGCCGAGAACCAGGAGCTGATGCGCACCACACTGCTGCCGGGACTGCTGTCGGCCGCTGAGCGCAACGTCCGCCAGCGCGTGGAGGAGGTTGCCCTCTTTGAGATCGGACGGGTGTTCATCGCGCGTGACGACGAGCTGCCGGAGGAGCGGCGGTCCCTCGCCGCCGTTGTTCTGGGCAGCGCGCGAACCTCCACCTGGAACCTGCCGGACGAGTACGAGAAGATGGACTTCTACTGGCTCAAGGGCGTCGTGGAGCAGCTCTTCGCGCGGCTGCACATCGATGAGATCAGCTTCGAGCGCGGCGAGCATAGCTCGCTGCACCAGGGGCGGACGGCGCAGATCCTGCTCGACGGGGCGGGCGTCGGGTACGTGGGCGAGGTCACGCCGCAGGTGCAGCAAGCCTATGAGCTGCCTGAGCCCGCCTGCGTCGTGGAGATCGACCTGGACCCCGTGCTGGAGGCCGCGTCCCTGCTGGCGGAATACAAGCCACAGCCGCGCCTGCCTGCGGCGGTACGGGACCTGGCTGTGGTGGTCAAGGATGACGAGCGGCACACTGCAGCGCGGCTCGTGGACGCAGCTGAGGACGTGGGTGGCGAGCATCTCGAGAGCGTGCGGGTCTTCGACGTCTATGTCGATCCCGAGCGCCTGGGTGAGGGGCGCAAGTCCGTGGCCATTCGGCTGACCTTCCGCCACCCCGAGCGGACGCTCACCGATGAGCAGGTCGCGGAGGCTATGGAGAGGATACAGTCGCACTTTGAGCGGAAGCTGGGCGCGGAGGTCCGCACATGGTAGGGGATAGCCCGCAGGCTGCGAGCTGATAACGGAGAGCGCCGACGACGAGTAGAGCAGCGTCCTGAGGCGCCGGTGGAACCTGGTTGCGGCGTTTCCGCGATCGCGAGCCGTCTGCCTGTACCGCTCGCTCGCGTCTCCCTGCCTGTGGCCGGCGGTACGTAGGCCGCGAGTTCGCAGTCTGGTGGTGTCCCTGTCGTCGCCGCTGCCTGCAGCTTCCAGCCTGCAGCCCGCCCTTAGTAATATACCTGCTGGTAGCTCCCGAGCCGGGCGCCGCCGCGCCCCAGCGTCCAGTCGCGGGCCTCGAACGGGAAGGCCTTGATCCCGAGGTTCACGCGGATCTCGTCGAGCTCCATGTTGTACGTGACGCTTGCCTGCCAGCAGTGCAGATCCCGGGTGAGGCGCAGGTTCATCTCGTCAAGCTCCTCGCGGTAGCCGCTGTATGTGGTGAGGCCCTCCAGGCGCCAGCGGGAGTCGATCCGCCAGTCGAACTCCAGGTCGGCGTCGGTCAGCTTCTCATCGTCGAGATCGTAGCGGGAGGAGAGGGCCAGGTAGAGGTCCCAGGGGACGGCGTGCGTCCAGCGCACCTGCAGCGGTCGCCACATGGCGCGATCCAGCGAGTACCCCGCCACCAGCTCCAGGCGATCCCGCTCGGAGGCATTCGCCCAGCCGCGGAGGCGCAGCTCCCGCCATCGCTCGTCCTGGAAGTCGTAGCCTCCGGTCAGCTCGAAGCGAGAGCGATCCGGCTCCTGCCGGACGGCCTGGAAGGTGAGGTCATTGTACTTGCCGGCGTAGCCCCGGCGCAGCGGCGAGTAGCCATCCACGGTGGCGAAGCGGTGCGACAGTCGAGAGTACCACTTCGAGCCCAGCTCGCCGTCGAGGTTCATCGAGCTGCCGACGCGGTAGCGGGCGGAGCCGTCGGAGTAGAAGGCCTGGTCGAAGGTGCCTGTGGTGGTGAGCGTGAAGCTCTCGCCCAGGCCGGTGCGCCCTCCGCCCAGGTTGGTCTCCAGCGACGCCGTGGACACCTCCTCCTCGTCGGGGTACTGCACGAAATGGCCGGCTCGGACGCTGGCGCGCATGGGCACCTTGCCCAGCAACTGCCAGTTGCCCAGCCGGCGGCTGTCGGTGTTGAAGACGATCTCCGGCAGGCGGTCGAGACCGAAGCCACCGGCGGTATCGCCCTCGAAGTCCCATCGGCGCTCGGCGCCCAGGGCCCAGTCGTACCACTCGCCGCGGTCCTGGAACTGCAGGTCCGTCTCGAGGGTCTCGCGGGGCTCTCTGTCCGCGCCGAACTCCGACCGCCGCAGCACTGCACGCAGGTCCCAGCTCGCATCGCCGGGCAGCCGCTGGCGGTGGCTGAGGTTGGTTGTGAAGCGGGTGCTGGAGGAGTAGGTGCTCTCGGTCTGGGACCGGTCGAAGCCGAGGGTCGTGTTGGAGGTGTCGCCCCGGCGCCGGAAGGTCAGATTACCGGCCAGCGATTGGGTGGCGCCGGCATAGCCGGAGTTGCGCTGCAGGCTCAGGTTGAGGTCCGAGGTCAGTTGCCTGGAGATCTCCCAGGTATTGCGGGCCCGCCCGCTGATTGCTTCCTCGTCGGGCTGGAAGAAGATGGAGGCCTCGCCATAGTGGCTGCCCAGCCGATAGTAGTGGTCGGCGCCGAGGCCGATGCCCCGCCTCTCGCTCAGGTGAAGGCGGACGTAGCTGTTGACCTCGGAGTTGGTGAGGTAGAGGTAGGCCAGCTTGGCGTAGTATCCCTCCACGTTGTTCTGGCCGAACTCCGGAAAGAAGCGGTTGTTGCGGCTTCTCTGCGACAGCACCAGGTCCCACGGGTAGCGGAGGATGCGGCTGCCCAGGATGCGAAGCTCCGGGCGTTCGAGGATCACCTTGTCCTCACCGATGAGCCGAATGGCCTCTGAGTGCAGGCCGTAGTGCGGCCGCTCCAGGTCGCAGCT
The DNA here is from genome assembly GCA_049975765.1 of Armatimonadota bacterium. Lineage (GTDB taxonomy): Bacteria > Armatimonadota > Zipacnadia > Zipacnadales > UBA5352 > JAYENL01. The sequence goes on along the minus strand of JBNGDZ010000351.1, from coordinate 366 downwards.
CGTCGCCAGGCCACGTCGGGCGGTGATGACCTCGTCGCCTTCGGTCCCCGTGATGCTCTCGGCGCGGACGTAGATGGGCTCCACCACGCCCTGTTCGAAGAACTCCGGCTCCAGGGTGCTCCGCGCTTCGACGACCTCCCACTGCTCGGTCTCGAAGTTGATGCGGATCAGTTCGGCCGTGCTCTCGATCTCCTCGGTGCGGATGGTGACGTTGCCGCGGAAGGTGCCCCAGACGCCGTCCTCGTCGATCTCGGCCTCGTCGGCGGTGATCGTGATCTCGCGGTAGCGCACGGTGACATTGCCCCGCGCCACCGTGGCGCCGGCCTGGTAGAAGACCTCGTCCGCGTCGATGAGGATGTTCTGCTC
>JBNGDZ010000350.1:2409-5626 GCA_049975765.1 Armatimonadota bacterium | reverse complement strand
GTCCTCCGCAGCGTCGATGGCCTCCTGTATGGATCCGTAGTCAGAAGGCACATCGAGCGTCGCGGCATGCGTGCAGCATGCCATCCCCAGCAGAAGAGCCGTTGATGTCAGGAACCGGGCCAGCGCGGCGTGTCGCATCCCCGCTACCTCCTTGGCGCGTCACGCATCGGTCCTCAGCCTGCCGCAGTGCAAACGCCCACCGCACCTACGGAATGATGCCGATGGGCGCCGGACCACCGGGTCGCTGTCGTTCATACACATGACCCCCGCAGTAACCAGTTCTCTTCTATTCAGTGAACATCGGCGACCCAGTCGAGTCACGCGCTGCACAATTCTCGACATGACAGTTGATCCCCTCTCGCTGTGAGGTTATTGTGAGAAAGCCAACTGCTCGTTGCATTGTCGAGGCCGCTGTCCGTGAGGAAGAGACCAGACCTTCCCAGCGCTGCAGGCTTGTCGAGGCCCTGTGGGTACGGCAATGACTCCGCCATCACCTACGCTCCCACACGTGACGGGTTTGTTGTTGGCGATAACCGTAGCGATTAGTGCCGCGTGTCGCAGCGGTTCAGCAATCCACCCTCCTACACGGCAATCCGCAGGTAGTCCATTGAGTGCGGAGAGCCTGAGGGGGGCTATGCACATCAGCGCGGCCCGACCGCGCGGAGGGTAAGAGATGATGGCTGAAGCGTCAGATCAATGGCGAGGGGGGTGGCGCAAGCCTGCCTGCTGATGCGTGAGTTCCATCGAGATGCGGACGATCCACGTCGAGCTCAGCACAGCTCTGAGCAGGCCGTCGACCTGTGTCGCTCGGGGGATCCCGGGGCTGGGGATCGTACTTGCTGACTTGGGCTCTGTCCGGCCTTGGGCGCCTGCTGCTGGAATAGGACGACCTTGTCCCCGCAAAGCGTAGCACATGGAGTGAGGTGCCGCTCCCTGTGCGCTGAAGCGGTTCGGTGCAGAGATGTTAGTCCTCTGCCAGCGCGGCGCGGTAGTCGTGCAGGCGCGCGCGGAAGTGCTCCAGGGCCTCGGCATGGCGCATCCCATGCAGATCCCACAGGACGAGCCGAAATCGCCTGGTGCCTGCGGGGTAGACCGCATCGGCGGTGACGACGTAGCTACCGTTGTCGGTGGTCACCTCGGGGCCGTCTGATCCGAAGAGGACGGCGCACGGGCCCTCCGCGTGCTCGTGGGGGACGTCGTAGGTGGCGTCAGCGAAGAAGATCCAGTCCTCGCCCGGCCCCAGCGTCACCGGCTGCCCGTGCGGCGTCCGTCCGGAGGCGGTGACGATGTAGCGGTTCATGTCCTCCCAGTCGCCGCGGCCCGCGGAGGGGATGGCGAAGAGCCTCACCGTCGGCGCCACCTGTCCCCGGTCCTCGATGGTCCCGTCGATGCGCAGCCCACCGTCCGCGAACATGCTCAGGCGCAGCCGGACGGTTCCCGCGTCCGTCTGCCACGTGGCCTCAAGCTGCTCCCCGTCATCGATGGCCGCCTCGGCGAGCTCCGGTCGGTACTCCGAGAGGGAGTGCCCGTCCAGCACTACGTCGATGAAGCCGGCATCGTACCAGTTGCGATAGCTGGGCGCGAGCATCCCCAGCCCGCTGCCGAAGTGGTACTGCGCGCGGTGCAGCGAGCCGTCGGGCTCCTCGACCTGTGCGTGACGGAGCAGAAAGCGCTGCCAGGTGGTACCGAGCGTGATCCTCTGCTCGTAGCGCGTGGCCTCGCCGGAGGTCTGAGTAGTGAGCGGCTCGATCTCCACGCGCGCGGCGGTCCGGCTCGCAAGCTCGCGCAGCGTGGCCGCCGTGTCCCCCATCCGCGAGGCGACGCTCGACCGGTGCTCGGCATCGGCCTCCGCCTGCGCCGACGCCTGCGTCACCTCCGCGAACTGCGCGGCCGCCTGCTGTGCGCGGCGGGAGTCGGCGAGCAGGCGATCGTTGAGTGCCTGCTGCCGGGCCTCGGTGATCGCCGCGGGCGGGCGCAGGATGCGCGGCAGCCAGGAGCGGATCAGGTCGCGCCACTGGCGGTAGGGCTCCCACGCCCCCTCACCGTAGAGCCGCGTGACGATCGTGCGCGACAGCTCAGCGGGATCAAGGTCCTCAGGCCGCCAGCAGTAGGCGCCCCACAGCGCGAACTTGTCCACGCCACCGCCACACAGCCACGCCCGCCGGGTCTGCTCGGGGAGCCGCCGCAGCGCATCGACCGCGTCATCATCGGGGACGACCCCGCGCTCGTCGTCCCGGGTGGTGAGGTACCAGCCGAAGTGGATCTCCGGCAGGCCGCCCCACAGGTTGTGGGGCAGATCGCGCTCGGGACTGAGCCGCTCGTAGTGGTAGACACCGTTGTACCAGTAGACGTAGTTGCGCAGGCCCGCCTCTCGCACCTGCGCCACGCGCTCGGGGCGCACCAGGCAGTGGTAGACGCCCACGCCGTCAAGCAGCTCGGCGTCGCCCCATGTGCGGAAGTACTCCACGCCGTCCAGCCGCTCTCCGTATCGGTCCTGCCAGCGATCCCAGTAGGGCGTGGGGCACACGATCAGCCGATCCACACCACGCTCTCGCGCCACCTCAATCATCGGCCGCATCAGCTCGAGCTGGACCTCAGCCAGCCCGTCGAAGCGCTGGGAGCACAGCTCACACTCGGTCGGGTGGTCGATGGAGGCGGCGCGGATATCGTCGAAGAGGAAGATCAGGCCCTCGCAGCCGTGGTCGAGCAGCTCAGTGGCGTAGCGGCGCACGCGCGCCAGGTCATCAGGGTTTGAGGGGCACATGGGCCGGCCCAGCAGCCTGTCGGTACGCCAGTTGGAGATCAGTCCGTACAGGGTGATGCCGCGCCGCCGGCACTCGCGCGCGATGTCGCTGACCTCCGGGGGCACGCTGTCCTGGCCGCGGTCACCGTAGATCTCATAGTAGGCGGCGTTGAGGCGCCAGCGCGCCATCCAGTCGAGCATCTGCAGCGAGGCCTCGGACACATCGCGCATCACGCCCGTGTAGCCACGCTCGGTCAGCGACGGCCAGTCCACGAGCTGAAGGCGCGGCATTGACAGCCGGGGACCATCGCGCCGCAGCAGATCGGTGGCGGCGTGCGCGCCGTAAACCACTCCGCGCGGGCCGCCGACGATGCGCACACGGTCAGCTTCGTGCACGCCGCAGTCTACGACGAAGGCGTCACGCCAGCACTCTGCGGGCGGGGCCTGAAGCCCGAGCAGGCGGGCGAGCCGGTC
>JBNGDZ010000350.1:0-2399 GCA_049975765.1 Armatimonadota bacterium | reverse complement strand
GGCGCCTCTGGATGGAGGCCAGCGAGAAGCCCGGGCATCATCCCCATCGTCATCCGCCGGGTGCAGGCGGGCGAACCGGTCGATCTCCTCGGAATCGTCGGCGATCTGAACGACCACCGGCAGCTCGGCGCCGTTCGCCTCAGGCAACACCTCCCCAAGCACCGCCTGCGCGTACTCCACCGTCGGCCCGGCGCCGAGAGCAGTCACCCGGGCGCCGCCAAACTCGATGCGTCCCCCTGCCCGCTGGACATATGCCGGCTCGGGCACCAACCCGAGATCATTTGCGGCCGGGGCCCACGCGGCGGCGAGGGCCGTCGTGAGCGCGATCAACGTGATCCGTGGCATCATCAGTCGCCTCCCGAGGGCGGCTGCTGCGCGACCGTGGCTGCCCATTGAGAGCCACAGCGTCTCCACCCAGCGCTGCGCCCGCACCCGGTCGCTGCTGCCCGCCATCCACGCGTCGACGCGGTTCGCCAGCTCGGACAGGACATCCTTCTCCGCAGCATCGCCCACTACACCACGGGCGTTGGGCTGGAGGCCATGCGCCGCGACAGCACCAGCAGGTTCTGCCACTGCAACGACCTGGGGACGACGCTGGCGCTGACGGGCGGGGACGAGGCGATCACCGACACCTACCGCCACTTCCGTGAGAGAAGCATCGAGGTATCCCCATTATCCCGGCGAAGTCTCCCTGCGACAGGTGCTCCATCTCTCGTGCTCATGAAACTCCGGCGGCTTGTGGAGTGGTGTCGATGTCTGCTGCCACCGGCACGGGCACCGTACGCGACAGCATCACCTTCCGCGTGGTCGTCAGCTCCACGTTCCGGGACTTCGTCGCGGAGCGGAATGCGCTGCAGCGCGAGGTGTGGCCGAGGCTGCAGGAGCTGTGCATGCGGCACGGGGCGCGCTTTCAGGCCATCGACCTGCGCTGGGGCATCTCCGAGCAGGCCTCCCGCGAGCAGCAGATCATGCAGATCTGCCTGGAGGAGATCCGCCGCTGCCAGCAGGTGACCCCGCGCCCGAACTTCATCGTCCTGCTGGGCGACCGCTACGGCTGGCGACCTGTTCCCGAGATCATCCCTCAGCCGGAGTTGGCCGCCATCCGACCGCATCTCTCCGACGAAGAGCGCGCCCTGGTTGAGCGCTGGTACGCCCTCGATGAGAACGCGGTCCCGCCGGAGTACTGCCTGCTCTCCCGGGCAGGTGTCGAGTATGAGGAATGGATCAAGATCGAGGCCGAACTGCACCGGCTGCTGCTCAGGGGCGCAAGGGCCGCCGGTCTGCCCGACGAGGCCATGGTCACGTTCGAGCGTTCCGCCACTGAGCAGGAGATCATTGAGGGGGCGCTGGAGGCCGACCCCAGCAATGCCTTCAGCTACATCCGCGAGATCGAGGGCCTGCCTGGGGATGAGAGCGCGGAGGACTTCATCGACCTCGAAGATGGTGGGCGGGATGCAGAGGCGGCGCGACTGCTCGATGACCTGAAAGGGCGTCTGGCTGCCCATCTTTCCGAAGGCCACCACCACGAGATCTCGACCCGGTGGGACGGTCAGGGTCTGTCAGAGGAGCACGTCCAACACCTCTGCGACCTGATCTACGAGGACCTCGAACGGGTCATCCTGGACGAGATCGGCAAGCTGGAGGCCGTGGACCCGCTCGACCATGGGATCGCGCAGCACGCGCAGTTCGCCGAGAATCGCGCGCGGCATTTCGTGGGACGGCTTCAGATCATCGCGCGCATCGCCGACTATGTGCAGGGCAGCGGCGGGCACCCACTGGTGATCTCCGGGCGCTCGGGCTCGGGCAAGTCGGCGCTGATGGCCCGGGTGCTGAGCGAACTGCCGGACGAGAGCACCGTCATCTCGCGCTTCGTGGGCGCCACGCCGTCCTCGACGCAGCTTCACTCGCTCCTGCACAGCCTGTGCGAGCAGATGCACCGCGAGTTCGGCTTCGAAGCGCCGGAGGAGCAGTGGCGCGAGGAGCAGCGCTCCGTCGCCCCGTCAGAGGGCGAAGAGCCGCCACGGAATCCCTACGAGGTCCCGGACGATCCGAAGGAGCTTCCGGGTGCGTTCGAGCGCTTCCTGGGCTTCGTGCCTGACGACCGCGAGCTGGTGATCCTCCTCGACGCGCTGGACCAGCTCAGTTCAGATAGCAACGCCCACTCGCTCCACTGGCTGCCGATGGAGTTGCCCGAGAACGTGCGCATCGTCGCTTCGGTGCTGGAGCGGGAGGATGAAGCGGGGCAGTGCTATCGAGCAGCGCAGCGGCGGGTTCCCGAGGACGCGCTGGTGGAGCTGCCGGAGCTATCGGTCAACGAGGGAGAGGCGATTCTCGACGCGTGGCTCGAGGAGGCCGGACGAACACTGCAGCCCGAGCAGCGCCGCCACATTCTGGGCAGC
>JBNGDZ010000349.1:0-5633 GCA_049975765.1 Armatimonadota bacterium | reverse complement strand
CATCAGCTCCACGCCCTCGCGGAAGCACAAGTGCAGCAGCGCCCACACCCCGGCGATCGAGCCCAGGATCGTGGCGAGCGCCATCCCGGCGTCGAGACGCTGATCGTCCATCTGCAGCATCTCGCCCATCTTCATGCCCTCAAGCTGATGGGGCTGGGGCACACCGGTGTAGCCGCGGTTGAAGCCGAAGAACAGCCCCCAGGCCGGGAACTCCCGCGGGCCGATGCGCTCGGTACCCAGCGCGGCCAGCAGGATGTGGTCGGGCCCCGCGAAGTGGAAGCCGTGCGAGGGCGCGCCGGCCTCCGCGCGGATCTTGGTGATGGCGGTAGTGATGACCAGGTAGAGCGCGAGGTAGGCCGCCGCGATCCAGGCCGGCATCCCCAGCGTCGAGCCGAACCACGCGGTCAGGAACAGACCCGCGCCCAGCGTCAGGAAGGCCGCGCGGTACTCGGTGACCTCCGCGGGCGTCATGGCGCGCCTGCCATCGCCCGGCGGCCGCCCCGTCACCACCGCCCGCCAGACCCGCGAGAGGTGCTCCCGGGCTGTGGCGAAGCCCCAGTAGACCACCGCGATATAGGCGCCGATGCTCTGCTCCAGGATGGCCGGCGGCCGGGCGCTGCCGGCGCTGGTCCAGATGGGCCTGGAGGGGTAGCCCAGCGCCGAGAACGCGATACGCTCGGCACGCAGCAGCAGCACGAAGAACCAGATCGAGAAGGTCAGCTCCAGCGGCAGCAGATAGCCCAGGCCGATGATGAACGGGTAGAAGGCAACCCCCAGTGACGCCATCGGCCCACGCCAGCGCGGCGAGACGCGGATCCACTGGTTCTTGACGGGGATCTGCGGCACGGCCGGGAAGTGCACGTGCAGACCGTTAATGATCCCGATGAGGGCCGCGATCCCGAAGCCGATCCACATCAGCCGGTCGCGCCAGATGCTCTCATGCCCGCGAAGGGTCATCTCCAGCGGCAGGATCGTCAGCGGGAAGCTGAGCTTCTCGTACTCCGTCCACTGCCGGCGGATGATGACGTTCACCGCCAGGCACATCAGCTGGGTGGTGGCGATGAAGGCCGCCCACAGCAGCCCCGGCGCCAGCCACGGCCCGTAGTTGCGCGGATCGTAGAGGCTGGCATCGCCCTCGTAGAAGTTGCGCACCGCCACCGGGTCGGAGACCGTGGCGTGCGCGGGCATGTACGGAAGCAGGGTCTCCGCCCACTGGTTCGCCTCGCTGGCGTAGCGGAAGGGATGCGCCAGCGAGGGCACCAGGATGGCCATGAACTGGTCGCCGACGATGCCGCTTGAGACGCCGATCATGATGTAGATCAGCAGCAGCTCGCCGCGCGTGAAAGCGAGCTTCGGCGCGATCAGGCGCAGCAGGCGGTTGACGCCGTAGAGCACGGCCAGGAGGATGACGGCGTGGAAGAACACGGACAGGTAGGTGGGCCGGCCGCCGTAGACGTTCTCCATCCCGGCCACCCAGAAGCTGACCAGCGGAATCAGCGCCGCGCCCAGCAGGAAGCTGCGGGCGCGCAGGCTGGCGGCAGGTCTCTCCTCGTCCGGCACCGCTTCGGTCTTCAGCGTCCCGTCGTCCTCCCGGCGCCTGATGCCCGAGCGGATGGCAGTTCGTCCGCCGGGAGGTCGGAACCTTCGGGGAGCCATGCAGAAGAGCGGCGCGCCACGGAGGCAGCCGCTGACGGCATCGGCGGCCCTGTCAGGATCTACGCGCTCTCGTCGGGCTCGTCGAGCTCCGATTCGAGGCCCGGCAGCGGCCGGTCGAGCGGCGAGCGGGCGCTGCTGCGCTTGCCCCGCGGCCCGGAGCTGGATCCGCCTGGCGTGTGCAGCTCCTGGAGCTCCGCAAACTCCGGCCGGTCGCGCAGCGCCGCGAGCAGCAGATCATCCTCCAGGTCCTCGGGCGTGAGGCTGCCGACGCCCAGGGCGCTCCTGAGGGACTCGATGGCCTCGTCCTCCAGCCCCAGAGCGGCGTCCAGCCGCGAGCGGATGATCAGAGGAATCTCGCAGCCAGCCTTGTCCAGGACGTTGCGCAGGCGCCCGAGGGCCGGGAGCACGGAGGGCTGATCGTAGTCGTCCGAGATCGCCAGGTGACCCACACTGAGCGATAGAACGACCCTGCCCACGGGGGCCGCGATCTCCGGGGAGGCCTCAACGGCCGCAGCGGCCTTCTCTGCTGCAAGGCGCATGGCGCCCGTCCTATCGGACACGTGTTCCGATGTGCGGGCGGCCCCCGTCAGGGCAATGGACCAGAGGAGCAGCAGCCCTGGATCGCCTGGCGCCAGTCGCGAGGCCTGCTCGCAGCGCGTGCAGGCGCGCCGGTACCAGCACGTCTTCTCATCCGCGTCCGTCGCCTCTTCGGCGGCAACCAGACATCCGTGACCCCAGTTGAGCAGAGATGAGGCGTCGAGCGCCTCCATGGCCTGCAAGCGTTGGTAGACCTGATCGGCGCTGCCCATCCACAAGAGACCCTCCTCGATCTCCTCGCTGTCGAGGAGCAACCGGCGGGCAAGCAGGGACTCGATGGTCGCGCGGAGGGCGAGCAGCCTTGGCTGGTCCTCGACGTCATCGTCGATGAGGCGCAGCGCATCCGCCGCCTGCCGCAGCAGCGCGAGGCAGGATGATGTGTCGGGAAGCCAATTCGCGGCGGCTGCAAGCACCGAGGCGGCCATGTGCTCCAGGGTGTCGGGATCGGCGTCAAGCTCGAGGAGGTGCTCCGCGACCTCCAGTGCCCTTCCGGCATCAGTCTCTCGGGCCTCGGGGTCGTCGGTTGCGCCGCCATGCTCGAGACAGACCCAGCCGAGGTAGTCCCAAGCCATGTAGTCGTCGGGCCGAGCTTTGACTGCCGCCTCCAGCTTCGCTCCGGCACGCGCCAGGTAGCTCGCTCTCTCCGGCATGTCACCGGCCAGGTCCATGGCGAGGTCGCACAGCGCGTCGGCCTGGGCCACATACACGTCGCGCGCGTCCTCCGCCGACACGTCCCTGAGCCCGTCCAGTCCATGCACCGCCTCGAGGAGACACCGCCGCGCCGCCGCTCGGTCGCTTTGCGCCAGACGCGAAGCGACCATGCGCCGGACCATGGCCGCAGTTGTCAGGGCCTCGACGTCCTCCGGCATATGCGCGACGATGCTGTCCCAGACGTCGATGACCGCGTCGATGCGCGTGTCGATGTGCTGGTCCGGGCTGTCCTCGGCCGCCCTGGCCAGGGTCAGCGCGGTCGCCAGCCACAGCCTACGTGCGGTGTCGCGCTGCTCGCCCGCCTCGAAGCGCTCTTGGGCGAAGGTGGCCATGCGACGGGCCCTGTCCCACAGATCCGCGGGATCGAGCTTGAGATTCGCCACCGCCAGGGCCATCATCCAGCTCTCCACCGCCACCGGGCTGTCCGGCGTCTCCTCGACGGCCTCCGCACCGTGATCGAGCGCGGCCCGGACGTAGTTCCCGCGAGCGGCGGCGCTGTCGGCAATGTCAGACAGCAGCAGCTTGGCCTGCGCGAGCAGGAGAGCCCGGGCCGCGCGGCCTTCCCCCTTCTTCTTGCTCAGACGCTTGCACGCCTGCCGGAGCAGCTTTGCGGCCGCGGGCGGGTCCTCCTCGGTGAGCCGCTCGGCCTCGGTGATGAGCTGCCGCGCCTCCACCAATGAGACATCCACGCCACCGAGGGCACCCGCTTTGGCGTCATTGTTGCTGCGCACGCTACACCTCCTCCTCCGGCGGCTGCTGCATCTGCGGCGGCAGCTCCAGGCGGATGTGCAGCTCGCGGAGCTGGCCCGGGTCCGCGGGGGCAGGCGCGCCGGCCATCAGGTCCTGGGCCTTCTGGGTCTTCGGGAAGGCGATGACCTCCCGGATGTTCGGCTCCCCGCACATCAGCATTACGATGCGGTCGAAGCCCGGCGCGATGCCCCCGTGCGGCGGGGCGCCGTACTCGAAGGCGTTCAGGAAGAAGCCGAAGCGCCGCTGCGCCTCCTGCTCCGTGATCCCCAGCACCTGGAAGACCCGCTCCTGGATGTCGCGGCGATGGATTCGGATGGAGCCCGACGCCAGCTCGACCCCGTTGAGCACCGCGTCGTAGGACAGCGCCCGGACCCGTCCGGGATCGCTCTCCAGCAGCTCCCAGTCGTCCTCGTGCGGCATGCAGAACGGGTGGTGCTCGGGGTCCCAGCGCTTTTCGTCCTCGTTCCACGTGACCAGCGGAAAGTCGTGGACCCACAGCGGCGTCCAGGCCCCCTGGTCGATCAGCTCCAGCCGCCGGCCCATCTCCCGCCGCAGCCAGTCGAGGGCCTCGTTGGCGATCTCCGGCTCGTCGGCGACGATCATCAGCATGTCGCCGGCCTCGGCCTCGAAGGCCTGCCGCATCGCGGCCAGCTCCTCGTCGGTGAAGAACTTGGCGATGGGGCCCTCCAGGCCGTCATCGGTGACCTGGAACCAGGCCAGGCCCTTGGCCTTGTGCTCCTGCACGAACTCAGTGAGCCGGTCCATCTGCGCCCGTCCGATGTCCGCGCAGCCCGGCGCGCAGAGGCCCTTAACCACGCCGCCGGACTGCGCCACGTTCGCGAAGACCCTGAACTGCGCGTCCCGCACGATCTCCGTGATGTCCACCAGCTCCAGACCGAAGCGCAGGTCGGGCTTGTCGGTGCCGTATTTCGCCATGGCCTCGGCGTAGGTCATGCGCGGCCAGGGCACCGGCAGCTCGACCCCGGCGGCCTCCCGGAAGATGTGCGCGAAGAGCCGCTCGGTGAGGTCGAAGATGTCCTCGCGGGTGACGAATGACATCTCGATGTCGATCTGCGTGTGCTCCGGCTGGCGGTCGGCGCGCAGGTCCTCGTCGCGGAGGCAGCGGGCAAGCTGGAAGTAGCGGTCGCAGCCGGCGATCATCAGAAGCTGCTTCATCATCTGCGGCGACTGCGGGAGGGCGTAGAAGTTGCCGGGGCTCACGCGGCTGGGCACCAGGTAGTCGCGCGCGCCCTCCGGCGTGGGCCGGAAGAGCATGGGCGTCTCGACCTCCAGGAAGCCCTCATCGGAGAGGAACTCGCGGGTGGCTTGGGCGGCCTCGTGGCGGATGCGCAGATTCCGCTGCATGCGGGGGGCGCGCAGGTCCAGGTAGCGGTACTGCAACCGCACCTTCTCATCCACCTCCGTCTCATCCAGCCACGTGAAGGGCGGCGTCTCGGCGGTGTTGAGGATCGCCAGCTCATCGGCGCGCACATCGATCTCGCCGGTGGGCAGATCGGGATTCTCAGTGCCCTCCGGCCGCCTCGACACCCGACCCCGCACCGCGATGACGAACTCCGAGCGGAGCTGATGCGCAAGCTGATGCGCGCCCTCATCGACCTGCGGGTCGAAGACCGCCTGCACCAGGCCGGAGCGGTCGCGCAGGTCCACGAAGATCAGGCCTCCGTGGTCGCGGCGGCGGTTCACCCAGCCGTTGAGCACCACGGTCTCGCCGATGTGCTCGGCGCGCAGCTCGCCGCAGGTGTGGGTGCGCCTCAGCTCGTCTCGAAGCTCGGTCAGCTCGCTCATGATGGACACTCCGTACTCCGTTTGTGCGGTGCAGACGCGGCACTGGGGTTGACGACGGGCGAACGGCAACGGCGTCCTCACCCCCGTGGAGTTTGCGCCGCAAACTCCACACC
>JBNGDZ010000348.1:0-5672 GCA_049975765.1 Armatimonadota bacterium | reverse complement strand
GAGGACGGCTTCGGCTGGCACACGGTGATCGGGGCGTTCTTCATCGGCTTCGTCATGATGCCCGGGTCGATCTACCTGGGCCTCGTCGCCGGCGAGACCATGGGTCCGGCCGCGGAGTGGACGACCATCATCCTCTTCACGGAGATCGCCCGGCGCTCGTTCGCCCAGCTCAGCCGCCAGCAGATCTACATCCTGTACTACATCGCCGGCGGCCTGACCGCCATGTACGGAGCCGTCGCCCTCTCCGGCGGCCCCTTCGCTGTGCTGGTGTGGAATCAGTTCCTGCGGGCGCAGGCCCCCGGCGAGCTGGTCAGCGAGGTCCCCAACTGGGTGGCGCCCGCGCCCGAGTCCGAGGCCATCGCCGCACGCACCTTCATCCACGGCGACTGGCTGCCGGCCATCGGCGTGGTGCTGCTGACGCAGGTGTTCTCCCGTGTGGCGTGGTTCACGCTGGGCTATTCGCTCTTCAGGCTGCTGTCCGACGGTGAGCAGCTTCCCTTCCCGCTGGCGCCGATCCAGGCTCAGGCCGCCACCGCTCTGGCTGAGGCTCAGAGCAAGGAGGAGACCTGGCGGTGGCGCGTCTTCTCCATCGGCACCATGGTCGGCATCGGCTTCGGCCTCATCTACATCGCGGTGCCGACCCTCACCGGCGCAGTGCTCATCCAGCCCGTCTCCATCCTGCCCATCCCCTGGATCGACTTCACACAGGGGACGGAGCGATTCCTTCCGGGCGTCCCCACCGGCATCGGCACCAACCTGGCCACTCTGATGATCGGCTTCGTGCTGCCCTTCTGGATGGTGGTGGGCAGCTTCCTGGCCGCGGCCACCACCGTCATCGTCAATCCCATCGCCTACTGGACAGGCAATCTGCCCACCTGGCGGCCGGGAATGGAGACCACGCGCACCGCGTGGGCGGCCAGCATCGACATCTGGCTCTCGTGGGGGATCGGGACGGCCTTCGCGGTCGCGGGGATCGGCGCCTACAAGATGGCCGTGGAGTGGCGGGAGAAGGCCCGAACCGGCGATACCGCAGGCTTCGGCTTCGGCCGGCGCGTCCCCGGCCGCGGCGACTTCCGGGTCATCTGGACCCTGGGGCTGTTCTTGCTGGCGACCACCGGCTACGTGGTTCTCTCCAAGATCCTCGTGCCGAGGTTCCCGCTGGTCTTCCTGCTGGTCTACGGCTATATCTGGACGCCCCTGCAGTCCTACATCAACGCCCGCATGGTGGGGCTGACCGGCCAGTTCGTCACCATCCCCATGATCCGGGAGGCCACCTTCATCCTCAGCGGCTACAAGGGCGTTGACATCTGGTTCGCACCGATCCCGCTGCAGAACTACGGTGCCACCGTGCAGCGCTTCCGGGAGATCGAGCTGACCGGCAACAAGTTCACCAGTGTGCTCAAGGCCGAGCTGCTGATGTTCCCCATCATGATCGTCACCAGCTTCCTGTTCTGGGGCTACGTCTGGCGGCTGCAGCCCATACCCTCGGTCTACTACCCCTACGCGCAGAAGATGTGGGACTACCAGGCCATCACCCAGTGGGTGTGGTTCTCGGCCACCACCGAGGGCGGGCACCAGGAGATCTTCCAGCGGGCCATCAAGCCGCTGCTGATGGTGGGCGGGCTGGCCTTCGGCCTTGGCGCCTACTCCCTGCTCAACTGGCTGCGCCTGCCGGTGATGCTCATCTACGGCTGGATCCGGGGCCTCGGGATGCTGCCGCACTTCATCGTGCTGCAGTTCGCCGGCGCGCTCATCGGCCGCTACTACATGCGGGAGCGGTTCGGAGCTGACAACTGGCGCGTCTGGCCCCCGGTGCTGTATGCGGGCTTCACCTGCGGCATGGGCCTGATCGCCATGCTGGCCATCGCCGTAGTGCTCATCAAGCAGTCGATCACCCACATGCCGTTCTGACGGCAGGCAAGTAGGGACAGGGCATCGGGCAATGCCAAAGGGGGACTGTCGAGGCCAGGCTACCGGACACGGGGCGCGGCACGCGGCAACCGCCTGATCCGCTTCCGAAGATCATCGACGAAGTGCTTAAGGCTGCTTTCCGACTTCCCCGCACGGAAGAAGTCCATTCCGTGGGCGATGTCTGGTGCGAACTCCAATGGCCCCAGCATCGCGGGCTGTTCGGTCTCGGTGATCGCCTGAGCGAGGATCTGCTTGTAGAGGTCTCGTTCACACTTGTCTTGTGGGACGGAGGGCGTCACCCCGACGATCTCGTGAAAGGCCTGCAGGTCCGCCAGATACCAGCGCTCGATGTGCGGGTCAGGGCAGGCGGGGACGCAGATGTGCTCGAACGGGGCCGACACGGCCGATCGCACCTCGCTCACGGCACTGGCATAGCTTGCGCAGTTGGCGTCGATGGCCGCGACCACAAGGTCGGGCATCTCGCCTACCCCGCTCTCTCTAAGCCGCTGGTAGGTCTTGAACTCTGCGATGACCCGCCCATGTCCGCCGTGCGCCGACTGAACGCGGACGTGGCCACGGCAATCCTCCTCTTGAGCGATTCGCTGCACCATTGGGCGGAGCAGTTGCTCATGCGCTCTGTCCTCCGCAAAGAGGTCGATCACGAGACGCAGGCTACTCATCAAGCATCCCCCGGAGCAGCAGTCCCTCGAAGACGCCATCCTCAGTGGGCGACGACAACTCCCTCAGGAGTTCACTATCCTCAAACAGGCTGTCCGCAAACTCCACGGGCCGCGCCCTGGTCTCCCCCTCTTGCCTGCCCACGCTCATCACTGCGCAGTCATCGCGGCGATCACGCGTGAGCCGGAGGACGGCGCCGCAGAAGCGCGCGGAGTGGGTGGTCACAATCACCTGCCGGTCCTGCTCTGACGCCAGCGAGACAAGCAGCTCCGCGATCAACTCGAGTCTCCGAGGGTGCACGCCGTTCTCGGGTTCCTCGAAGGCAACGAGGCTGCCCGCCCACGGGTTCACCGCGATCGCGCACAGCGCCAACACCCGGAGAGTGCCCTCGGAGATGATGCGCGAGGAGTACTCGCAGCCCTCCTGACAGATCTGGATGTCAAGCTCTCCTCGCTTGTCATCAAGGTCCACTGTTAGATCCTCGATGCTGGGTATGAGCGCGCGCAGGGTGCGCCTCACCGCGTCAAAGCGCTGCGGCTCCTCGATGCTGAGTCGGTGAAGGTAGGGGGCGATCTGGGCACCTGTAGCGCCGATGTCCCGCACTTCAGCGGGTGGGTGGGCCTCGCGCATGGCCGTCCTCGGATCAAGGTAGTAGACGCGCCAGTCCTCGAACTCGGCGCGGCACCGCTCGATCGTACGGTGGCTAGAGCCGCTGAGGCGACGGTCGGAGAGCTTCGTGTAGTTGCCCAGCGGCTCGCCTGCTGGCCGTCCCCGATGCTCGGCCCGAACGTAGACTTGGCCATCGTCGACCTCGATGCGGGGCGCTCTGTTGTAGCCGTGCCGGAGCAGGAACTCGTCGCAAACCTTCAGATTGCCCGCGGCCGGTCGCGTCTCCACGCCCACCCGGTAGGTGTACTCGTCCGCGTCCACCGCCAACTGTGCCTCGATGCTGAGACGCGCGTGCGGCTCGGCCAGCAGAGCCGGGAGGCCCTCCCCGGGAAGCGTGAACGCTTCGACCGGATACCCCCGCACGGCCTCACCGAAAGCGTCCGCAAGGGTTCGGCTCGTCCCCATCGCCGACAGCAACTGTGCGGCCTCGATGATGTTGCTCTTCCCTGAAGCGTTCGGCCCGAACAGCACCGTCAGGCGGGGGAACTCGACCTCCAAGTCCACAAGTGACTTGAAACCCCTGGCGCGGAAACGGGTTAGCATCAGCACCTTCCTCCCGGGCTCGACGCGCTACTGTCCCTCGCCTTCGCCCTCAGCCGGCGATGGTTCCTCCCCGGGGGGCGGCGATTCCTCCTCCGCCCCCTGTTCCTCGGTGGGTGGGGGCTGCTCCTCCTCCTCGCGGCGCTTGCCCACGCCGGTGACCTGCTCCGCCCGAACCCAGTCCTCCTCCACGGAGATCACGGCCTTCGGGCAGCGGAACTCGTCCCCGCGGTCGGTGAGCACCCGCACGTCGCCCGTCACGGTGATGAGGTCCTTGAGCTCCTCATAGACCGCCCTGTCGGCGTAGACCGTCTTGTCCTCCTGGACGGCCTTGATGCGCCCGGTGGCCGTGGCTCGCTTGACGTCCTCGGCGTACTCGTAGACGATCTTCTCGCACGTGATGGTGGTCTTCTTCTCCCAGTAGTCCTCCAGCTTGCGCGGCTCGCCCTCCTCGTTCTCGTCAGCCTCCTCGCCCTCTCCGGCGTCCTCGGACTGGGAGGGCTGCTGCTCCTCGTCCTGGCTCTCGGCCTCTTGCTTCTTGCGCTGGGTGACCACCGTGACATTCCCGGTCACGACCGCCACCTCGTCGTCGAAGTTCGCCTCGATCAGGTCCCCCGTCATGGTCGTATCGGGGCTCTCGACGCGCGGACTGCCCGTGGCCTCGGCGCTGTTGGCGTCGTAGTCGTAGACGGCCCGGTCGCAGTAGAGCATGATGTCCTGGTGCGAGAAGACGACGTTGCCCGACAGGTGGTAGGTGGCCGCCTCGGCGTCATAGCGCAGCTCGTCCGCCCACTCGATGCGCGCGCGGTCCTCGTCCTCGACGATGCCGCCCGGCTCCTCCGGCTCGGCCTCCTGGGCCGGCGCAGCCGCCGCGAGCAGGAGGACGAGCGGCAGGCACAGCGGCCCTCGCAATCCTCTCATCGCAGTCGCTCCAGCTCCTCGCGCGCGGACTCCACCGTGAACACCGCCTGTATCTGCTTGAGCCTGTAGTTGCGCGTCTTCAGATTGTAGGTCAGATCGCGGCCGGTGAGCTGGCCGTGCTCGGTGCGAAGCTGCACGCGGCTGGTGGTGCGCACGAGGTCCTCGGGCACGATCAGGTCGAGCTTCTCGGTCCTGACCGTGATCCCCTCGGCCCGCAGTGTCACTTCCTCCGGGCAGTGCAGCGTCTGGGTGGCGGGCAGCCACTGGACTGTGCTGGTCGTGATGATGGCGCCCTGGTGTGAGACGACCTTAACCCCGCCGGTGACCTCGAAGCTCTTGTCGGAGGTGTCGTAGGTGGCCTCCCCTGCGGAGATGCGCACAACCGGCTTGCCCTCATCATAGACCAGGCCCTCGCGGAGTCCCGCCGCGGCCACCGTGCGCCCCCCGCCGGATATCTTCAGGTCCTCGATGGTGAGCCGCCACGCGGGCTTCCCGCCCCGCGAGTGCTCCACCATCGACTCCCGGATGGACACCGCCGGAGCGCCGGCCTCGCGGGCATCATCCCTCGGCTCCTCCGGGCGGGTCGCCAGCGTGCTGACCACCCACGCCGCCGCCCCTGCCGCCGCTACCAGCAGCAGTCCGGCCAGAAGCCTTCGCGCCCGGGTGGAGAGCATTGCATTCGCGACCTACTGTAGCAGCGGCGGAGGCGGCGGCGACAGCGTCAGCGCGATGTTGACCCCCGTGGTCGTCTCGCCGTCCTCCACGTCAACCATTGCCCAGCCGGTGGTCGTTCCGTCGGCCGAGACGGCTGTGATCCCCCGTTCGCCGGCCTCCATATTGTAAAGCGCGTAGCTGCCGTCAGGCTTGGCGGTGGCGTGAGCGTTGCCGCTGACCAGCGTCGCACCTGGCGCGGCCGCGCCACTGGAGGTCACCATCCCGGTCACCGCGCCCTT
>JBNGDZ010000347.1:0-5673 GCA_049975765.1 Armatimonadota bacterium | reverse complement strand
GAACTCCTCGATGAGCTCGTCCGTCTGCCGGCTGGGGTCCCACAGCAGCTTGGCGAGCATCCAGGCCTTCAGCTCCGCGAACTCAGCTCCCGGCGACTGGTAGGCCCCCTGCTCGAAGATACCCCTGACCCCATGCTCCACGAAGAACCGAACGTTCGGCGCCAGCACCCGAAGGTTGGGGTGCGGCTGGATGTAGTGGCCGAAGTTCGTGGTGTAGTCCCACACGTAGAGGCGGTCGCAGATCTGGTCCCAGCCGCGGATATCGTCCCCGAAGCTGGCGTTGGTCTCCGATGCCAGCGGGTGCAGGAAGCTGCACTCGATGCTGCACAGCCGCACGATGACATTGGGCAGAGGCACTGTCTCGCTCGGCGGCTTGCGGGTGTAGTGATAGGCCAGGGTGTCGATGGCCACATCGGGATGGTCCGGCCCGATCTCCTCGGCGACGCTGTTGACGAAGCGCAGAAGGGGACCTGCCGGCGAGCCCTCGGCCTCCTCCAGCGCCCTGCACTGCGCGCACAGGCAGTGGTTGTCCCAGTCGTTCTGCGAGACGGACACGATCATCGCGTCCGGATCATCCCTCAGTCGCTGCCGGACGCGCTCGATGGTCAGGTTCAGCACCTCCTCGTTGGTGAGGCAGAGCTGCGTTCGGGCCCCCTCGCCGCCGATGCGACGCCCGTCGCGCTCGCTGAACCACTCCGGATGCTCAGCGAAGTGCGAGTCCGGCACAAGCTGCCGGAAGGTATGCACGAAGAAGCCGGCGTAGGTGACCTTCCCACCGCGCTGCTCATCAAGCTGCGCGCGGTGGCCATTGCTCTTGTTGCGCACCGCCCAGTCGGCGTCGAAGGCGTCCCACCAGAACACCTCGCGGTACTCCAGCGGCGGGACGTAGCGCACGTGCTGGTCGGGCAGCGTGAGGTCCGGCCGCTGTGGGATGGTGCTGGCCTTTGAGGACCACCACCGGCAGCCGACCACGTCCTCGAGGAAGGTGTACACGGCGTAGAGCGTCCCACGCGGCCGGTCGCCCGCGAGCACCAGATTGTCGCCGACCGTCTCGATAACGATACCGTCCGGGGACAGATCATCGTAGCCCAGATCGGGCGCGATCTCCCGCGCGGCCCGGCCCGGACCCACGATCAGACAGGGCCTGTCCAGAGGCTGCGCGCTCTCCACGACCTCGAACTGCGCGCCGGTGACCTGCCCCAGGAAGCTTGACAGCTCATCGGCCGCGTGCTTCTCGGCCACGGTCGCCTCAGGATCGACGACCACCGCGTAGCTGGTCTCGCCGCCCGTCGCCAGCGTCATCTCGGCCTCCGCCCCACAGCCCGCAACGACTACAGTGAGCGCCACTGCAAGTATGCGCATCGCGCTTCTCCCTCCGTTAGTAGTGTCAGTCTCACAGATCGATGTGCTCCATCGCCACCACGTCGCCGTCGCGCAGCGCCACGTAGCAGATGTCCGCCTCGGTGGTCACGCCGCCGAACTGCTTCCTGTCGCCGGCATCCGGCGCCAGCAGCAGCATCTCCGCGCCTCCCCGACGCTGCACCTCAAGCGCCAGGGCCTCGTCTGCCCCCGCCTCGCGGCCGTCGATCGTCACCGGGAGGCGCTGCATACCCGTCAGGCTCAGCTCCTCGTGCGGCCCGCGCCACTCCACCGCGGACATCCACACCGCGCGCCGGCCGGTCCGGCGGGCGAGCACCATCGGGCAGGGCTGCACGCTGCGCCCGAGCAGTCCGGTGCCGAACAGCAGCTCCGTGCCCGGCTCGCCGAGCATCATCAGCCGCACCGAGCCGGCCTGCGGCACGACGAAGTCCGCGTGCCAGGTGGCCGAGCCGTCGGCGCGACGCACATCCGAGATGTGCTGATAGCCGGCCCCCTCAGCGATGGGGCCGTCCACCGGAGCGGCCTCAGGCCCGGGCAGCATCTCCCCCACGTTGTGCCAGGCCCAGTCATAGAGGTGCTCCTCGTCGCTCTGCGCCTCCAAGACGTCCAGGAGCAGCCCCTCGGTCAGCACCACCGTCCGGCGCATCTCGACGCCGGGGTAGGCGGTGTCACAGGTCGCCCGAGCGATCTTCGCGACCTCGCCATCGTGGAACAGCGTCAGCCTACCCTCGGCGGCCTGCTGGCTGCGCTCGTCCACGACCAGCGTGTTGTGCGCCACCGTCTGCCGGTACCACTGCCCGTGCAGCGGCGCGCCGTAGGCCAGGCGGCCCGGATCGGGCGCCAGCTCCCGGCCCAGCGCGAAGAGGATCAGCGTGAGCTTGTCCGGGTGCCCGTGGCCGCCGCCGTGGGGGCCGTAGTCCAGGTGCAGGTAGGCCTGATCGCTGCCGGCGCCCGCCCGCAGCACAGCCGCGCCGAGGCCCGCGAAGTCTTTGCTGGGCAGCTCCAGCGGCGGGGCGGGCGGCAGCTCGTCGGCGCCCCACAGCAGCGCCTCCAGGCTGGATCTGTTCCCCGCCTGTGCCACCGCGGCGTACTTCTCGTCTCCGAACCTGGCGTATGCCAGCTCATAGAGCTCGTCTCGCCCCAGCAGAGACATGACGTCACTGTCGTTGACCGCCGGGAAGGTCAGGTCCGGGAAGACGTAGAGCAGCGGCCCCTCGAACAGGGACTCGTAGCGAGGATCGTCGTAGAAGTCGATGCCGGAGTGCAGCGCGGCCTCGGCGGTCCACCGCAGCGCATTGAGCGCGTAGAAGTGATAGGCCGCGGTGCCCTCGTACCAGAAGCCGTCAGGGAGCACGGAGGCGTCGAGCTGATAGTGCATCCCGTGCGGCCCATTGATCGCCAGCGACGCCAGCTCGGGGTCCCGCAGGCAGAAGCCGATGGCCGCCAGCCCGGCGTTGTGCCAGGTCTGCCAGTTGCTCTTGCCGGCGTCGTTGCGGCGCACCGTCTCGGCGACGGCCCGCAGGTAGCCCTCCTCGATGACCTCGCGGTCCTCGTCGCTGAACACACCGCTGTCGTAGATCAGGTCATAGCCCCAGCAGACGCGGATGATGTCCACGGCCTCATCCAGCGTCTGCGCGTAGAGCCGCCCCGCGGAGCGGGACTCGTGGCCGCGGACGTTATGCAGTGGAAACTCCCGGTACTTGCGGCCGTAGGCCAGCAGGATCTCGCGCGCCTTCTCCGCGAAGCGCCGATCTCCGGTAAGGGCGTAGGCCAGGCCCAGGCGGTGCACGGCACCGGTCAGGCCGTGGTGGATGCGGGAGATGTAGACCTGGTCGTAGGGCCAGCCGCTGTAGACCTTGCCGCACCGGGGGCAGACGTGCCGCGTGGGGCTCTCGGTCCTCAGCCCCACGCCGCAGTCCTTGCAGACGTAGTGGTGGCCCCACTGGCCCGGCTCGTCGGGCACATCCACCTCCCGCTCGAGCTCCTGCTCGCCGGTCTCAATGATGCCGTCCACCTGCTCGCGTGCCCATTCGTACTTCCCGGCGCGCTCCAGCGCCCGGTCGATCTCGGCCTGTGACGCGAACAGCAGCGGTCGCGGCATCTCCGGCAGCGGCACCGACGCCGCGACCTCAGCGGCGATCACGGGAGCCTCTTCATCAACCGCCTCGACCACCAACTGAGCCGCCTCCCGCATCAGCGGCTCTGCGGCTGCGAGAGCCTCGCGGTCGGCGGAGAGCTGCACCTGCACCTCGGCGGAGCCGCCGGGATCAATCTCCCCGGTCTCCTCGGCCGACAGAGCGGCCTCGAAGACCTCGAAGCCGCCCTCCAGCCGCAGTGGGAATGACCGCGGCCGGTCGCCGCGGTTGGTGAGCCGGAAGCGATAGGTGAGCGTGTAGCGCCCGTCGGCGGTCTCTGGGGTCTTGCTGATCTGCTCGATGGCCGCCGGATCGCGCACCAGCCTCACCTCGTCCAGGCGGATCACCGTGTCCTTGAGCGGGTGGTGCTGCCAGCCGCTGGCGCTGATGCGCAGTGAGTCGATCTGATCCCAGCCTCGCGGCTTGCGCGTGGGCCGGATCTCGCTGCCGAGCCCCAGCGACAGATGCTTCCAGCCCGACCAGTCCACTGTGAAGTGATGGAAGAAGTAGTCCCAGCCCTCCTCATCGGCCGCGTTGTCGGAGTTGGCCACCAGCGTCAGCCGCTGGTTGTTCGCCGTCTCCGAGTACATCCACAGGCACAGGCGGTCGTAGGGCGTCCAGTCATGCGGGATGTCGTCGCTGCCGACCGACCCGCCCTGCCGGGCCGGGATCCAGAGCCCGGAGCGCTTGCCCTCCTTCGCCATCTCCCCGTCGAGCGTCACGCTCTCCCAGGTCGGTTCATCCTCGAAGTCCTCAATCATCAGGACGGTCGGATGCTGCGCCAGGCAGAGCTGTGGCGCACAGATCATGAAAGCGGCGAACAGTGCTCTCACGGGCCGTCTCCTCCGCAGTAAGGGAGTTCGAGCTGGTAGTCCCCGCGCACAGTTCGCGGCGCCCGCGCTCGCGCCCTGCAATGACCGAGACAGCCGCCATGCCAGGCGGTCCGGACGCCCGCCGGCGCCAGGTAGGAGGCCAGCCTCCGGCCGTGGCGAATTGTGTGCCACATAGCACGCGAATCGGGGTGCTGCAGTGACTTGCTGGATGGTTGCGCTCATGATGCTCGCCGGTATCGGCTCGGCTCCGGCCCAGGAGGAGACCACCATGGCCGACGCTCCCGTCTACCGCGACCACCACCACCTGCTGCACGTCCTCGACGAGGGCGGCGATCGCCAGCCGGTCACCTCGGTCGATCAGTGGCTCGTGCGCCGGGACCACATCCTGGCCAACATGCAGCGCGTCATGGGCCGGCAGCCCGGTGACGAGCGCCGCGTTGCGCTTGACATGGAAGTGCTGGAGCAGGAGAGTGGCGACGGCTGGATGCGCCGCAAGATCACCTATGCCAGCGAGCCGGGCGACCGCGTGCCGGCGTACCTTCTTGTGCCGGTCAACCTGGAGGGTCCCGCGCCGGGGATGCTCTGCCTACATCAGACCACGAGCATCGGCAAGTCGGAGCCCGCGGGCATGGGGCCGAAGGAGAATCTGCACTACGCCCTGGAGCTGGTGCAGCGCGGCTACGTGACGCTGGCGCCGGACTATCCCGGCTACGGTGACTACGACATCGATCCCTACGCCATGGGCTACGCCAGCGCCACCATGAAGGGCATCTGGAACCACCAGCGGGCCATCGACCTGTTGCAGTGGCTGCCGGAGGTCGATCCCGAGCGCATCGGGGCGGTTGGGCACTCCCTGGGCGGGCACAACGCCCTGTTCGTGGCGGCCTTCGACGAGCGCGTGCAGGCCGTAATCACAAGCTGCGGCTTCAACTCCTTCTTCAAGTACAAGCACGGCGACCTAACAGGCTGGTCGCACCGGGGCTACATGCCGCGGATTACTGAGGAGTATGACGCCGACCCGGCCAGGATGCCCTTCGACTTCACCGAGGTGTTGGGGGCCATCGCGCCCCGGCACGTCTTCATCAACGCCCCAACCGAGGACGCCAACTTCGAGCTGTCCGGGGTCATCGACTGCATCGAGGCGGCCATGCCGGTCTACAAGCTGTATGGCGCCACAGATCACCTGGTGGCCGTGCATCCCGAGTGCGGGCACGACTTCCCGGCCGAGATACGCGAGCAGGCCTGGCAGTTCGTCCAGCGCGTCCTCCGGTGACGCAGCCCTGACCGCACCGCTGGGATGACGCAACGACCGGGCCGGACAGTGG
>JBNGDZ010000346.1:989-5679 GCA_049975765.1 Armatimonadota bacterium | reverse complement strand
ATGCGGATCACTCCTCACACGACGCGCGCCGACGACGCTTGCGCAGCGGCGCCTCTGCGCCACTGGGAGCGCGGCGGCGGGCATTGAGACCAACTGCCGCGAAGATCGCGCAACCGCACATCCTCCCGCCTGCGTCTGATCCAGGCCGGACAGGCTACTCCCGGCGCATGATGATTGAGGCCTTGAGCGTGATCGTGCCGCTCTCCGGGTCGTCGGCCCAAGTGCCGAAGAGTCCGGGGAGCAGCAGTTTGTGCGGATAGGTGATGGTGGCGCGAACCTGGTCGTCGGGACTGGCGTTGTTCGCGGTATCCTCAGTGCCCAGCGTCTGCCATTCTGACCACGTGCCGGTGGCGATGTCGTATGAGCGGAACTCATAGACGGTCTGCATACCGGTTGTGTCCATGGGCGCCGCCGCCGCCTCGACACGCGCGTCGATGGTGGTCGGCGTGGCTCCGACTACAGCAGCCCTGGCGCCCTCTCGCGCCACCTGGTGGATGTGGACCACATCGCCGACCATCACGCCGAACTCGATAACTGCGAAAAGCAGATAGATCAGCAGCGGGGCCAGCAGAGCCATCTCGACGCTCGCCGCGCCCTGCCTGCGATCTATCCTCAGTCTCGACACCATAGCGAACCCCGTTCCCTCGCTTCAGACGGCGACCCCGCCCGCCTCCTGTCACCTCGCGGCTCAACCCGGAGCGCCGGCCTGGCTTGAGCCTCTGCCCCACCGCCGACCGGCCACGACGGCGCTGAAAACTCGTTGTCACTGCCTACGTCCAGACCCTGATACCAATCGCCAGCACGGCGCCCGCCAATAGTGCCACACCGTAGGGCAGGCGCAGCGCGTCGGTGCCCTCGGTGATCTCCATGGGCGTGGACGTGGCCGCCCGCGCGTAGATCGAGACGCACATCCCCCGCAGGACGCTCTGCAGCAGTCCCCCCTCCATGCGCGTACTGCCTACAAGTGACGGGCGGTGAACCGCCCACCGTCCACGGCGGGTCTGGACATGTCCACCTCATGAGGTGGAGGTGGTGAGGGGGCGGACGACCGCCCCCTCACCTCGTGGAGCATCCTCTTCCGCCGACTCACCACGAACGCAACGTGTGGAGAGGCCTACGGGGCCCCACCGGTGCCGTTCGCGATCGCGTCGGCCGACGTGTTAGCGCTGAAGGCGACCTCCCCGCCGAGGTTTGTCCAGGCCAGAATGCCTACCACGGCCACCAGCGCCAGGATCAAGGCATACTCCACCGACGTAACGCCTGACTCGTCACTCCACAGCTCACGCATCTTTCTCCGCCTCCTTGAGCAGAGTATGTAAGCGAAAAAGGGCCATTACCGCGATGGGCGGTGCTTCTTGGCCCCATTGCAGCCATTCAGCGTCACGCCGGGAGGCTGGCATCACTCGATTGCGCAGGCGACGCTCTCCGCCGATGCTCGCGCCGTGTTGGCGACGACATCCCCCAGCTTCGTCCAGGCGGCCAGCCCCACGACGGCGATCAGGGCCAGCAGCAGCGCGTACTCGATCTTGGAGGTCCCATCCTCATCTCGCCACAGCTCGCGCATCTGCTGGCGCTCCTCTACTGCTCAGGAGCCACTGCCGGCCATCGCGCTGAGGGTGCTCAGCCGGCAGATGATGTGGTGCTGCTGCTCCTGGCCGATCGCCATGCGTGCCGGTCAGAGAGGAGAATGGAGGGGACAATGAGAGGCAGAGACACCTTGCAGGGGGGTGCAGATTCTGCTATAATCCAAATGGCAACCTATCCTACCCGGGATAGTTCTTTGCCACCGGGTCAGCGAGATGCCCCTCGCTGGCCCGACCTGTCTGTGAGCCTGCCCTAGCGTCCCCTCTCATTCTCCGATCCGTCGTGACCGGGTGGCGGCCTCAACACCAGAAAGGGCCGCCTGGTGAGCCTAAGTGCGTCTGGCTCCCTCGGCGGCCCGGTGACTGCTGCAATTCGTACCGGCTGAGGCTGCTATGGGGACTGCTATGGCTCAGCTCGATTCTCTGTGGTATGACGCTGCTGCGGTGTTGTGCGCTGCCGCCGGAGGACTCCGGCCCGTCCTGTTGCATGCCCGCTTGGTGATTATAACAGTGGTACTTAAGATGTCAACCGCAGCATGGTAACAGTGCGGTGACAATGTGCTGAGGCCGGATGGACGGGGACGTCTTGACGTGGCGCACTGGTCCAGCACCGCATGCGGTGGACTGCAATCGCTGACTGCCGTGGCACGGCGATGGTCCAGGGCAGTGGGCACCGGCGGCAAGCACAGTCCGCGGCGGCCGGCCTTACCCTTCAGGGGGCCTCATCATTGCTATCCGGGCAAGTGTGAGGTGACTGTGAGCCGTTCTCGCGCGGGCGCGTGGTAGTCTTCAGAAACGGTCGAGGCGGGCTACGCGAGGGAGATGCGCGTGTGTAGTCGGGTAGCGTCTAGCTGAGCACGCGCCAATGCAGCTATCTTCTCTGGCCGGCGCAGGCCCGTCAGGCCGACCGCCGCTTGGCTGGCGCGTCACGGGGAGGGAGAGGTGCCGTGAAGAGGGGTAACGCTCTGACGCAGCTTCTGCTTATCGAGGACGATGCGCTCCTGGCTGACGCGCTCATGGCGAAGCTGAAGAGGAATGGGTACCAGGTTAGACATGCATCAACGGGGGAGGACGGACTTGCAGCCGCCACATCCCCCGAGTTCGATGTGGTTCTGCTCGACTTGATGTTGCCGGACATGCAGGGCGAGGCCATCCTCGAGGAGATCCGCGCCACAAGTACCATCCCCGTTGTGGTGATCACGGCCAAGGCTGCCGAGGGAGACCACGTCCGGAACCTGCGAAGGGGGGCGGACGACTACATCATCAAACCGTTCAGCCCCCGGGAGTTGGTGGCCAGGCTGGAGGCCCTGCTACGACGATCCGGTATGCGTTCGGCCGCCCGCGCTGAAGATCGGGATGTCCCGGATCACGCGGCAATCGTGGTTGGCGACGTGGAGATCGACCTGAACAGCCGTCAAACGCGCGTCAACGGGCAGACCGTGCATCTGACGCCCACGGAGTTCCGGCTGCTGCGGTGCCTCATGGAGCACCAGGGCAAACCGGTGAGCTACCAGTATCTGCTCGCGCGGGTATGGGGCTTCCGCGGCTATGACAGCAGTGTCGTCAAGACCAATGTCCACCGTCTGCGGGAGAAGATAGAGGACGACCCGAGCCATCCCGCACGGGTACTGACCGTGAACGGCATCGGGTACAGATTCGCAGCGACGGTGGCAGTGAGCTGACGTCTACCATGTACCCGTCGCAAAGACCGTAATGCCTGCAAAGCCGAGCAGTGCGTCCCCCGTCAGCGTTCCGCGGCTCATTGGCGGTCCCCGCAGTCACCGCTCGTCCGGGAACGGCGGCAGGTCGAACGGCTTCCCGATCTCTTCCATGTGCTTGATCCCCAGGTAGCCGAGGATCGAGACCTCCAGCATCCCGTTGGTGCCGGTGCGGTGTGGGGCGCCACTGTGGCGGACGAGGAAGTCGCGCCACTGCCGCTGCTCCGACCACTGCCGGTCCATCGTCGCCAGCCAGTCCTCGAAGCGCTCATCCGGGCCGATGGCCGCGCGCCACTCCGTCCACAGCCAGTAGAGATACGGCCCCACCCAGAACTCCAGCGGCGGCGTGTACTTCGTGCCCTTGTTCCAGCAGTCATCGGTGACGTAGTGGTAGGCCCTGGCGGCGGCGTCCCGCGCTCGGGCGGCCTCCTCCGCCCGCCCGGCCTGCCGGAAGGCCAGGTAGCACCCGAAGAGGCCCTCGCCGATGTAGATGTTGCCCAGGAAGGTGTGGCAGCCACCCTCGACGCGGTCGCCGCAGCGCCAGTCGAACCAGCCGTTCGGCCTCATCTCCCGCTCGCTCCAGCGCACCGTCGCGTCCATGGCCTCGAACCACTCCTCCGGGATCTCCTCGCCGAGCACCTGCGCGGCGTACGCGTAGTAGGCCAGGCCTGACAGCGTCCTCCCCAGGTAGACGTTACAGACGTGGTCCTCGCGCGTGAGCAGCGTCCGCTGGACGCTGCCGTCGGGCTTCTCGGCGATGCGCAGGTGGCGGATCACACCCGGGATACCGTCCGAGTCCATGCGCGAGTGATCCACGATGTACTGCGCGGCCCTCCGCGCCGGCGCCGACAGCCGCCGGGAGTACTCCGGCCTGCCCGCCACCTGGGAGTAGTAGATCATGCCGCGCGCCAGCGGCGTGATCCACTCGCCGATCTGATTGCTGTCGTAGCTGCCGAAGCTGTACGACGGACCGCCCTTGCCGATGCCGGCCTGGGAGACCAGCTCGTTGGTCCACATGATGGTGGCGCCGCTGGGCGCCTGCATGTCCTCGATCATGTGCGCGAAGCTGTCCTCAATGATCGCCTCGGTGAACTGGCAGCGCTGTGTGTCGCCGCTCTTTCGGAATGCCTCCGCGGCCAGCAGCAGGCCCGTGTCGCCGGCCTCATTGCCCTCGGTGTGCTTGCCGGTGGTATGCGCGAACAGCCGCAGAAACTCCGCGTAGGTCGCTTCGCTGAGCGGGTCGTAGGTGTGCGGCAGGTGGATGTCGGTGCGGCACATGACATCGCCATACAGCAGGTCCTGCACCCACCTCACCATGCCGGCACGGATCGACAGCACCGTGAAGGTCATGGACTCGTCCGGCCGGCGTATGTGGAGGTCATCCGACCC
>JBNGDZ010000346.1:0-979 GCA_049975765.1 Armatimonadota bacterium | reverse complement strand
GGTCTGCGATGACCGAGTGATAGCCCGGCACCAGGTCCTCCGGTAGCTGCGCGGCAAGCTCAACTCGTCCGGTCTCGCCGGCGGGCAGCTCCTCGCCCAGCGGCATCTCGACGCTGCACTCGGTCCCCGAGAAGACCTCCCGGAAGCTCAGCCGCAGCGTGGTGTCGCCCGCCACCGTCAGATCGCTGCCGGTCTCCCACACCAGCAGCATCGGCAGCGACCGGACGCCCCCGTCGAGGATCACGATCTCATCGCTGCTGTCAGCGCGCTCGCCCACATACAGCGCCAGCGCGGCCTCATCGGCGGGCAGCTCAGTAAGCTCCCGCTCCAGGCCGCAGAGCCGGAAGCCGCCGACCTCGAAGGTGAGTTCGTCGCCGTGAGCGTAGGCGTTCTCGCACAGGAAG
Organism: Armatimonadota bacterium; assembly: GCA_049975765.1. Lineage (GTDB taxonomy): Bacteria > Armatimonadota > Zipacnadia > Zipacnadales > UBA5352 > JAYENL01. The sequence continues at coordinate 575 of JBNGDZ010000346.1, read as the reverse complement.
AAGTGGACCAGGCTCACCCGCTCGAGATCCGGGACGTCATCCAGCCGCCGCGTCACCAGCGTCCACTCGTCGGTCGGCAGCGGATCGATGAGCTCGTTCACCACCGCCCCGTTGTCCTCGCCCTCCGCGCTGTTGGTGTGCAGGATGAAGCGCAGGGTGGCGGGGTGACCGAGGCCACTATCGCAGCGAATCCAGTACTGGATGGCATCGTACTCGCTGAAGTCCAGCGGCGTGGCCGGCTGGTGCTGGAAGGCGGGCCAGCCCAGCGGGTAGCGGCCCTCATTGTGGTGGTCGATCCGCACGTGGAAGCGCAGGAAGGGGCCGCCCCACGGTCCGCTGCCATCCGGGCGGGTCAGTGCCCCCTCGGCTCCGCCGACACTCTCCCACTCGGCGTCGAGCAGGTTCAGCGGCCGGACCCGCCCCTCCGCCGGCACCCATCGCCACTGCTGCCAGGGCAGCAGCTCCTCGTCCTGGGCGCGCGCCACTCCGCAGGCCGCGAGGCCTGCGGCGACGACCAGTACTGCAAGCGCGATCGCATGTCTGCGGATCATCGCTATCTCCCTCATCGTCACATC
>JBNGDZ010000345.1:0-5680 GCA_049975765.1 Armatimonadota bacterium | reverse complement strand
GGCCTGGCCTTCGTGGGCGACGAGGACTCGCTGGAGCCGCTGGCGCCGCTGCTGAGCACCGACAGCCCGTTCGCGGAGACCGCTGCGAAGACGGTCGGGCTGATCGGGGAACGAACGATCGGGCCCACGAAACGCGGGGAGGAGGTCAAGGTCGGCAAGGCTGCGGAGCTGTTGCTGGATGTCTTTGATGCCGCGGAGAGCAGGCAGTTGCGGCTGGTGGCGGGCGCCGGTCTGGCCCTGATGGGTGCTCAGCCCGTCCAGCCGCTGATCGAGCGGATGGAGGAGGGGCCGGAGGAACGCAGGCCCTGGCTGGCCGCGATCCTGGGCGCGATCGGAAAGCCTGCGACCTTCCCGGTGCTCGATGCCCGCGGCAAGAGCCACGACGAGCACCTGCGCAACTGGTACGCGGTCACGGCCGTGATGATCGGCGATGCGCGGGCGATGGACCTCGTCGAGCAGCTCCCCAAAGACCAGAAGCCCATCCCGGAGAACGTGCGGGCCAGCCGGGAGATCTACAGCGACCTACAAAAGCTGCTGTAAGCGGCGCGGAGACTGCGCTGCGAACAGGAGAAGCGAGAGCTGATGACCGTGAATCGACGCACTGTGACGTTGATCATCATCGTGGTCATCGTGGTGGGCGGGGTCTACGGCATCACCGTGTGGCAGCGCGCCCGAGAGACACGGCAGATGCTGTCGGACCTGATGTCCAGGGACCACGGCGTGGCCACCAAGGCCATGACGGGCCTGCGGGACCGCACATCGGCGGTGAGTGAGGATCTCATCAGTTTCCTCGACCGCGGCCACGACGACGTTCGCTGGCGGGCCGCCATGCTGCTGGGGACCGTGAACACGCGCGCGTCGCGCGAGGCGCTTACGGACGCCCTGCGAGACCCCTCCCCGGAGGTGCGGCTCAACGCCGCCCTCAGCCTGGGACACCTCGGCGCGAGAAAGCAGGCCGGGCGCATCGCCACGTTGGCCGGTGACGCCGACGAGCCGGTGGCGGTGCGTACCGCCGCCGTCCGCGCTCTGGAGCTGTTGCGGGCAGGCGACCACATGGAGGCGCTCGTTCAGATCGCTGAGGACCGGCCCCCCGTTCCCGAGCCCGCGGAGGAGGCCGAGGAAGCGGCCGCGGCCGAGGAGACCCCCGCGGCCGACGAGACCGCCGAGGCTGAGGAGCCCCAGGAGGAGGAAGAGGAGGAGCCGGTGGATGAGACACAGCCTCTGCGGGAGGAGGCCGTCCGGGCACTGGGCCGCATCACGCCCGTTGGGCCTCCAGCGGCCCAGGAGGAGGGCTCGGGGGCCGAGACCAGCCCGGCGCTTCTCGCGGCGGACGTGCTCAGGGACAGCGTCGATCCGGAGCTGGAGCCCAGCGACGCGGTGCGACAGGCGGCCTGCTATGGGCTGGGGGACCTCGCGACGGCCACGGTTGATGACGAGACGCGGGCGCGAGTGGTGCAGGCCCTGATCTTCGCGCTCGACGATGAGATCGGCGATGTGCGCATCGCTGCCGCGCACTCCCTGCGACTGCTGCAGCCGCCGCCTGAGCTGGCCGACCAGGTAAGAAGTGCATTCCGCCGGGCGGCCGACGACAGCCACTACTGGGTGCGCCAGGCTGCGGAGGAGGCGGTCGAGGGTGGATAGCCGCGGGCGCGGCGGGAGCCAGACAGAACTCAGTTCGATGTGGAGGCAACCGATGCGATATACCGGAAGCGGCGCAATCGCACTTACGCTCACCTTTGTCGTGCTGGCCTGCGGCTGCGCCGTCGACCCTATGATGCGGCTGAATGAGGACATCGAGGCCGAGGACGTCGCCGTGCGCCGCGCCGCGGTGCTGGAGCTTGCGAACCTCGATGACCCGCGCGCGATCATGGCGCTCAACGAGGTCTTTGAGGACGACGATGAACTCAGGGATATGGCTGCAGTCGCACTGCTGAAGAAGGGGCGGGAGGAGGCCACCGAGCGCAAGCCCGACCCCATCATAGAGGGGATCGCGGCCCTGGCCAACAACGTCCATCTCTCGCAACCCGTCCGGGCCCGCGCGGCGTGGATTCTAGGGGAGATCGGGGACCGAGAGGCGATTCCGGCCCTCAAGACTGCCGCGGGGGCCAAGACGGCCGGCGGCGTGGCGGCGGAGCTGGTGCAGGAGCAGGCGAACAAGGCCCTCGAGAAGCTGGGCTACAAGTCTACGGGGCAGGCCTTCGAGATTCCCATGGGCACGCTCGCCGACCAGACGCACTCCACCCTCCCCCAGCCCGAGCCGTTGACCACAGAGGAGGACGAGGAGACCGAAAGCGCCTGAGCGGCCCTGCCGAGCCATCCGCTTCACGTCAGAGCGCGCCGCCGTCCCTGCGGACGGCGGCATTTCGCGTACGCCTCAGAGTTGCGGGCGGACCCAGGCGCGACGCCACCGCAGGGAGCTGAGCGCCAGGACGGCCACACCCGCCATGGCGAGCAGGTAAGAGGCGCCCAGAGGCCAGGCCGGAGACTGCTGCATGGGGATCGACATGATGGTCAGGAGCACCGCGATGACCACTCCGGCTGTGCTGGCTCCTGCACCCAGCCTGCTGACCGGGGGAAGCTCCCTGATGAGGCAGCTGCTGACCACCAGCGCACAGACCGAGCTCATGCCCACGGATACGGCCAGCAGGCAGCTCTCGAGAAGCTCCGGCGGAGGTATTCGTCCGGCGGCGGCGGCGACGAAGGCCGTGATCGCCAGCAGTATCGCCAGCGCCACGAAGTAGCCCACCGCCAGGATCGCGAGCGCGGACGTGAGTCTGTTACCTGTGTGAGCGCCATCCCAGAGGGTCTGCCAGCGGCTGAGAAGGCCGCTACTGGCGACCACGACAGCGACGACGATGACGATCCCCAGACTGATGAGCGCGAGGACGAGGTTCTGGTATCCGCCGGGGTAGCGAATGGACCACATCTGCAGCGCGCCCCAGGCGAAGACGAGGCCATTGGCTGTGTGGTGGGCCCGCAGAAGGGTCTGAATCAGATTCCGGTAGTTCACGGCCGTTGGCAGCGCCGCCAGCATCAGTCCCAGGCTCGCGAATGCCACGAAACCCAGCAGCGCCACCTCGATGGTGGGACGCTCCAGAAACCACAGTATCTTCAGGTTGCCGAGGAACACGCGGGCGCAGACCCAGGAGAACTGATAGGCGGCCACCACCGCCAGCCACAGGCAACTGCTCCGAAGCAGCAGGCGACCGCTGAGGCCCACAGAGCTCGAGCCGGAGAGGGGATACACCGCCGAGACGTAGCAGAATGCCGCACCGAGCCACACCAGGCTGGGCAGCAAGCCGATGACACCGCTGGTATGCCCCGTGACGGCCAGCCAGTTGGCCACGATGGCCAGGCCGCCGCCAGCGGCGGAGAGGACCACGCCGCCTAGCACCCACGGCCGCACACGCATCAGCGAGGCGGCCTCCAGACGAGCGGCCTCCCAGGTCAGGCCCAGTACTACCGGCACGCAGCCGCACAGGATCAGCACCAGGGCCTGCAGGTGCAGGGGCGAGGAGGCGAGCACCGCTGCGACACCCAGACCCTCCGGTCGTAGCAGAGCCACGGCACCGATCCCGAGGCCCACGACCAGACCGGCAAAACCAGTGGTGAGAGCGCCGCGCCACAGCGGGTCGCGCCGGCCTTCGTTGCTGATGGCACGCTTCACTCCGCGACAGCCTCTCCTGAGAGCGCCCACCGCGCGCAGCCGCCGGTTCGGTGGGCTCGTAGCCTGTCCCTGCCTCACCCGCCGCCCCGGATGGGCAGCGGATCGGGTGCCATCACCCGTGGCTCCGGCGTTAGGCCACCCGCACTTGCCCCGCCGCAGCTTGACACCCTGTTCGCGCGGCGGTAGACTGAACACGCCCTTCGCCGGGGAGCTGTGACAGGCCGACCGGCGCGGCACGCCCAAAGAAATGCCCCCCGATCCCCTTCCGGGCGCCACGATCCGACTGCTCCGGTCAGGCCTGGTCGGAGGGGGGAACAGGCCGCTGCGTCTATGATGCACGCCACAGGCCGGTCCGTCAAGCTGCGGGTACCTCACGACAGCCGGCAGGGCGCGAAAGGAAGTCACAGGTGCGGATCCGGCGCTATCGCGAAGAGGATCGAGAACGCCTCCACGAGATCACTGCCAACTCCTTCCGGGATGCGTCAATCCACGGGAAGCTGGAGGGCATGTACGGCACGCTGCGAGGCACCACATGGGCTGACCGCAAGTGCCGGGACATCGATGACGACATTCGGACCGAGCCCGAGGGGGTGCTGGTTGCGGAGACCGAGGACGGCGACGTCGTCGGGTACATCACCACAACGACCGACGAGACCTCCGGCATCGGCCGCATCCCCAACCTCGCGGTGGACCCCGACCATCAGGGTCAGGGGATCGGCACGCGGCTGATCAACGCGGCCCTGGATCGCTTCGAGGACGCGGGCATGGAGCTGGCCAAGATCGAGACGCTGGCCACGAACGAGGCCGGTCAGGCGCTCTATCCCCGCTTCGGCTTCCAGGAGATCGTTCGGCAGATCCACTACGTTATGCGCATGGCGGACGCGAAGCGGCTCTGAGCGTCATTAAGGAGGAAGGCGAGATGTGCGGCCTGTGCACGACGAGGTCTCATCCCCGCCGCCTCGCCGAGGGGCGGCTGCTGACGCTGTTCGTTGCGGTCGGCGCCCTGCTACTGTGTTCGTTCGCGTCAGCGGCCAGGGTGCGATGGCACGCGAGCTTTGAGGAGGCGCTGCAGGCGGCCGAGCGGTCGGGTAAGCCCATCTTGGCCTTCGTCTACCTCAGCCAGACCGAGGTCGGCGAGCGAGAGGCGCTGGAGCCCTCCAAGCGGATGCTGCGGGAGACCCTTACCGATGACGCGGTGGTGGAGGCGACGCGGGCCTTCGAGGCGGTGAAGCTGGATCTTCGCGACCCCGCCACCGAGGCCGCGCGGCGTCAACTGAAGGTCTCGCCGGTCTCCAATCCCCTGGGCCTTGACGAGGAGAGCAACGAGAGAGTGGCCGCCTACCCCATCTCGCTGTTCCTGGACCCGCATGGCGACGAGCTGTTCCGGCGGCACGGCTACCTTCCGCCGCTGGCCTACTCGATGCAACTGCAGCGGGCGGCGAACCTCTTCGAGAGAATCACGGCCGTCACCGAGGAGCCCAACGATCCGGTGGCCAGGCGGGAGGTGGGCCGGGCCTATATGGAGATGGACTTCGCGCGCGGCGATCCGTTCTACGAGGCCGCGGTGCGCAACCTCGAGGCGGCCATCAGGATGGACCCCGAGAACGATACCGGCGCGAAGTTCGACGCCGAGGTGGACCTGGCGATCCTCCGCCTGCCAGACGACCCGCAGAAGGCGCTCACCACACTCACGGAGCTGGAGGCGAGGGACAGGGACGGCCATCGAAGGCTTGAGATCCAGTACTACATGGCCGTCGCGCACTACGTGCAGGGGGAGGCCCAGGAGGCCGTGCGGCTGCTGGAGCGCTTCGAGACCGGTGACAAGGACTCCGAGTACTACGACAGCCCGTGGACGCCGCAGGCTCTGGGGCTGCTCAAGCACATCCGCGGCCGACTGGAGGGCGAGGAGTAGACGGGGGCCGGCGAGCCGCGAGCTACAAGCTGACGGGGAACGGCCTCAACGGCGGGCCGGACGGTGGTCCGGCCCCTCCACGCGAGCTTCCGCTCGCGTAA
>JBNGDZ010000344.1:0-5706 GCA_049975765.1 Armatimonadota bacterium | reverse complement strand
TCCCAGTGGTGTGCCGGGTCCACCTCGAAGCTGCCGTGGGGCACGACATTGCCCTCCGGGGGCGGCCCGGCCATGGCCTCCGGCTCGAATGTCTCGACGGAGGCGTCGTCGATCCACACCGTGCCGGTGTCCTGGGCCTCAAACCAGATGTAGAGCCCGGCGTTGTCATCGCTCTCGAGGGCAGTGCCCTCGATCTCGAAAAGCTCCCACTCCGGGCCTGGCTCGAAGGTGCCGCGAAGGTGCTTGGTGTATGGGGGCGGCGAGTGGCGCAGCGAGGCGCCCACCTCGGGCACGTGGCCCTCCCCGCGCACCCACATCCGGACGACGTAGCGCTTGCCGGCCTCGATGTCCAGCGGCTGGAGGAACTGCGAGGCTCCGCTGGTGCGGCTGCGGCACTCGATGCGCTGGGAGGTTTGACCCGAGTGCGGGTCCTGGCGGTCGAGGCGGAAAACCGTGTCGCACTGGCCCCAGACGTTGGGCAGCCATCCCTGCGCGATGCCGTCCTCGGTGGCCGGCGACTCGAAACCGGGGTTCTGCAGCAGGTTCTCGGCGCAGGTCGGCGCCACGAGGAGAGTAATGAGCGCAAGGACCGCCGACAGCAGCATGGGGATGCGCACCGCGATTCGTCCTCCTCACATGCGATCACCGCTCGTGCAGCAGCGGCAGACCGTCGGGCGACATCTCGCGCGTCACCGAGAGCCCGGGCAGCATCTGCAGGACGATCTCGCACAGGTAGAGCACGATGGTCTGCGGCTCCAGGTGACCGCCGAGGGTGGTCTCGGCGTCGCTGGCGGTGATGTGGGCATGGACCTGGCCGTCGGCGATCAGGCCCGCGATCTGGCACAGCTCCATGGGGCCCTCATGCACCACGTAGCGGTTCCTCGGGGGCAGTTCGCACCAATCGCCGACGTGGATGTGGGTCCGCTTGAGGGCGCCGAAGCCGGTGACGATGGCCGCGCAGTCGAGGTCCTCATCCTCCGCGACCTGCTGCAGGCTCTCCAGCAGCAGGTCGCCGTCGTCGAGCCTCACGATGATGGTCCGGCCGTCATCTGAGATGAAGATGTTCATTTGCGCCTCCACCCTAGCATCTCACGTTTGCCATGTTGACGCGCAATACCTCGCAATAAACCGCGCAATAACCACAATAGCACTCACACTCCACACCGGAAAGACCGGGCGCGAGCGGTCACCCCAGCCGCCGCCAGCTCATGTCCACAATGTCGCCGCCGCGGAAGGTAAAGGTCTTCTGCCACAGGCTGCGGGAGGCGCCGACGCGCACCTCGCACTTGGTCACCAGCCGGCCGTCGCCCTCCTCGTTGAGTTCATCCTGAAGGATCTCGCACTCCATCAACTCCTCGCCGTAGTTGCGCTTGAGATACGCGGCGATCTTCTGGTTGATCTGCTCCTCGCCGAGAGTGGGCATGATACTCCCTCCTCCGAGCGCCCCACCGGAGGCGCCCGTGGTCGGTGACGCAAGACTATCTTCCGCGAGCCTCCAGGCAGGACCTGCCGCCACCGCAGCGCCTGCGCAGGTTGCGCGGCCTCCGCGGCGAAGTTGGCGGAAGAAGCTGCGACGGGAGGTGCCGACGATACCCCGGACGATCATGATCACCGCACTGCTGACGAGCATCTGCGCCGCGACGCATGCCCAGCGCGTCGTGCCCGCGTCCGAGCCGTACCAGTCGTGGCTGGAGACCGCCTGCATCATGCAGCCGTGGAGCCTGGAACGCACGCGGGCGCTGGTGGAGGACCGCCAGGAGTGGATCCCGCGACTGAGGGAATGGGGCTTCGACAGCGTCATCTTCATCCCCGGCCCCAGCGACATCCGCCCGAACTACCCCATGGATGCCCTGAGGGCGGCGGTTGATGACTACCATGCGGCGGGCTTCAAGGTCATCATGTACTCCTCCATCATGCACGCCGGCCATCATCAGACGTGGCACTCGGTAGCTGCGAACCGCCCCGCCTGGTGGCAGCGCGGGCCGCGAGGGGGCACGGTCGAGGTCTACGGCGACAAGTGGCTCTGCCCCAACACCGGCGCGCTGGAGTTCACCACCGACCTGGCCGTCCGCCTGGCGCGCGAGATGGATGCCGACGGCATCATGCTCGACAACAACGAGTTCTACTACACCGAGAACGGCGCCACCTGCTACTGCCAGGGCTGCCAGGAGAGCTTCCGCCGGCACATCCGCCACCAGCTCGGTGACGAGAGCTTGCGGCAGATGGGCCTGGACCCCGAGCGGGTTCGCTGTCCCGAGCCCGGCGGCCCGCTGTGGGGCTACTGGGTGGACTGGCGCTATGGGGCGTGGCGCGAGGCCACCGACCAGTTCCGGCGTCGGGTGCGCGAGGCCCTGCCGGGGACGATGCTGTGCGCGAACACCCAGTACAAGTACAACTGGGTGCTGGCGGTGCACGAGCAGATGGCGGTGGAGGATGTGGTCTTCTCCGAGTCCCGCCACCAGTACGGTCGCGAGATGACCTGCAAGCTGGCCTACGGCCATGCCCTGGCCGACGGCAAGCCGCTGTGGAACTACCTTGGCACCTGGGAGGACGACGACCTCAGCCGCATCCTGCCGCCCGACGAGATCCACGATCAGCTCTGCACCACGCTGGCCTGGCGCTGCTCGCCGTGGATCGTGGGCTACGGCCTGGTGGACCGGGCCCCGGCGGCGCACTGGAGCTTCGCGCACTACGCCGGTGAGGAGCCCAGCGGCTTCCGGCGCCACCAGGAGGGCGGGCCTGACGGCTCCACGGCCATCGAGCTGTGGGCCGAGACCAGGTCGCGGATCAGCGCCTTCCAGTCGCCATTCCTGCAGGTGCAGCCCGGCCAGCAGTTCGCCTTCAGGTGCCGATACCGCACCGAGGACGTGCAGCCAGGCCATCCGCGGGCGAGGCTGACCTTCGTCACCGCCGACCTCAAGCCGCCCGGCGGCGAGCCATACGTGTTCTTCGCCGAGGGCGAGGGGGGCACGCACGGCTGGCAGGAGCTGGCGCTGGATGACATCGCGGCCCCCGAGGGCGCGGAGCTCGTCAATGCAGAGATCTTCCTGTGGGACGCCGCGGGGAGCCTGTTCCTCGACAACGTTCAGTTCATCCGTGAGGGTGAGAACCTGCTGCGCAATCCCGGCTTCGAGCGCCGGGTCGCCGAGGAGAACACGGCCGGACGGGAGGCCCTGGTCCGCGGCCTGCAGTTCTGGCGCGACCACGAGGAGCTGTATCGGGGCGCCACTCGCTGGGCGGACGTGGGACTGCTGCTGTCGCGCCACAGCGTGGACTTCGGGGAGGTCTACAACCGTTTCCCGCGGCCGACGATGAACGCGCTGCTCGACGCGCACATTCCGTTCGCCGTGCTGGAGGAGCATCAGCTCGATGACGAGCACCTCTCGCGCTTCACTGTCGTCGTAGTGCCCGTCGCGAGCTGTCTGCCGGAGGAGGCCCTGCGCGCGCTGGCGCGGTGGGTGCGCGGGGGCGGCCGGCTGATTGTGACCGGCGAGACGGGGCGGTACACCCGGTACTGTGAAGAGCGAGAGCGCGACCTGCTGGCGGTCCTCCTGGGCCACTCGCGCGAGGTGCTACGGGAGGGCCGGGCGGTGGGTGAGGGCGTGGCGCGATGGCTGCCCCAGGGGGACGCGGACGAGGACGTCGCGGGCGGCCTCGTCGAGGCCGTGCGGGAGATGGGCGCCGGCGAGATCGTGCGCGTGGAGGCCGCTCCGAAGGGCCTCGACGTGATCGCCTGGGCCCAGGCCGCCCACCGGCGCGTCGTGCTGCACCTCGACCGCCACGAGGCCGGGGAAGGCGGCGAGGTGGCCCTGCGCGTTCAGGCGCCGGAGGGCTGGCACGCGCCCGCGACCGTGACCTCCCATGACCTGCACGCGGACGCGCGAGACATCGAGGCGCGAGTCCAGGACGGATACGTCAGCTTCACGGTCCCCGCGCCGAAGTGGTACGCGCTGGTGGCGGTGGCGTTCGCCCAATGACGCGGCCGGCATTGGCCGTCCGGGAGCGACTGAGAGCCATGCTTCCGCCCGTCCTCGCTTTCATCCCATGGCTCTGCCTCGCGCAGGGCGAGGCCGTTCTCATCGGGGTCTCACGACATACGGCACAGGGCCGGCGGCATGAAGCCCCGCGAGTCCGTACAGGGTGACGGCAATGACTGTAGAGCCGTTACTGTGAGGCGAGAAAGGGAGGAGCCTCTGCGGCGGGTCCGTACCCCTGCCACCTGGGGCGCCTCGTGTGTGCCGCCACGTCCGGGAGGCACCCCGCCTGCCGCTGTCGCTTGTCGGCCTGCGGCACTCTCCGACCGTCGAAAGGAGGACCGGGCCGTGACCGCGAACGCCACATCACGACAACGCGCACGTGTCAGCAGTCGGGGACGGAGGCAACCATGAAACCGGTGCTATTCTCGGTCAGCTATGCGGGCCTGTGGGGCCAGGACTCCCTGGGCCTTGAGGAGTTCATTCGGCACGCCTCGGAGCTGGGGTACGCGGGCGTGGAGCTGATGGGCAAACGGCCGCACCTGTCGCCGCTGGACTACGCGGAGGAGCATGTCCGGGAGCTGGCGGAGCTGTGCGGGCAGGCAGGGCTGGAGGTGGCGTGCGTCGCAGCCTACACGAACTTCAGCGGTGGCGTGGAGTCCGCCGAGGTGCCCTTCGTGGAGCTTCAGATCCTGTACGTGGAGCACCTCGCACGGCTGGCGCGGGCCCTGAACTGCGGGCTGGTGCGCGTTTTCACCTCCTACGAGCGCCCCGACCTGCCGCTTGCCGAGAACTGGAGGCGAACCGTGGAGGCGCTGCAGGAGTGTTGCGACCGCGTTGCGGACCTTGATGTGACCATCGGCATCCAGAACCACCACGACCTCGCGGTTCACTCGAGGGCCCTGCTGGAGCTGCTGGGGGACATCGCTCGGCCCAACTGCGCGCTGATGTTCGACCCGTGGTCTCCATGCCTGCGCGGTGAGGAGCCTTTTGAGACCGCGCGGGAGATGGCGCCACACGTGGTCTACACCACGCTCGCGGACTACGTGCGCCTGCCGCGCTTCCGGCACACCGCCGCCCTGGTCAACTACGAGCGCGCGGAGCCGGACTTTGTGCGCGCGGTGCCGATCGGCGAGGGGGATATCGCGAACGTGGAGTTCGTCCGCGGGCTGCGCGCGGGAGGATACGACGGGCCCATCGCCTACGAGATGTGCTCGCCGCTGCGCGGAGGTGGGAGCCTGGAGAACCTCGACCGCTGCGCCCGGCGCTTCCTGCAGTGGCTTGAGGAGAATGAGCTGGGGTAGGTCGCCGGACCGACCTCGGAGTACCTCCTGCGCGCCACAGCCGTTCGCTGTCATGGTGACCGGACACTGTCCGGGAGGCGTCAGTACTCAGTAGTGCGCGATCCGTCGCCGCTCCCCTCCCCGCGACGGCGTCTGGCGCAGGATATGCTCATTCCGATTCGCGGCACTTCCCAGGTTCTTGTCGCCGACCGGGGGGAGGTCGAAGTCCTGCCAGGAGCCCAGGCCGATGACGCGCTCGGCGGTCACCGACAGGTCGAGCTTGCCCATGCGGGTGAGCTTCCCCTCCACGCACAATACGGGGCTGGTGTACAGCGCGCGGCCGCACTCCTGGTAGGCCTCCTCGAAGACCGCCACATCCACCAGGCCGACATCGTCCTCGAGCGAGATGAAGATGGCGGTGCGGCCGCTGCGCGTGGGCGGCCTGGCGC
>JBNGDZ010000343.1:0-5727 GCA_049975765.1 Armatimonadota bacterium | reverse complement strand
TCGGTGTGGTTGTCTACTCCCGGCTCATGCGTGCTCTCGCTTTCGTCCTCTATCTGGATCCTGCGCGGCTTGCTATCTGTCATCGTGTGCAACGTCCTCCTATTGTCATGCCTTCGCCTCCGAGGCCAAGGCCCTGTTTCGGTCTCAAGCCGGTGTGTAGGGCGGCGGCGAGATCAGTTCTCCTCTGCGCGGCTGAGCGCCTGGCCGAGGTTGCGGGCGATGATGTTCACCATCTCCAGCGCCACCTCGTAGCGCATGCGCATCGGTCCGAGCACTCCCAGGACGCCGGTGCGGTCGGCCTGCACGGAGTAGGACGTCGCCACGACGCTGCAATCGCGGAGGGGCTCGATGCTGTGCTCTGGCCCGATGCGGACCGAAGGCCCCTCCCGGGTCGTCGCGGCGTCAAAAGCCCGGCGCAGGATCGGTGACTGTGTTAGGATGCTGATCACGCGACGCAACCTGTCCAGTTCGGCGAACTCCGGCTCGTCGAGAATGAAGGTGGTACCCTCCACGTAGACGCGCCCGCTGCTGGCATCCTCGAGCGCCTGGCGGAGGCCCGCCAGCAGTCCCTCGTCGATCTCCATGTCCTCCAGCGGCAGGTCGCTGCCGAGCGGCCGGCCCACGACGCGCTGGTGCAGCAACGCCTCAACCTCCGCCACGTCCTCGGCGGTTACCGGCTGATGGGTCTCGATCAGCGCCTCCTCGCTTGTCCCCGAATCGTCGAGGTAGGAGAGCAACACGTTACCGGCGCTGACCGGGGTCAGGGAGAGGTCGATGAGCCTCGGTCCCCGCCCGCGTGGCGATATGACCACCGCGGGGTAGCGGGTGATGCGCGAGAGAATGGCGGAGGCGAGCCGCAACGCCGCCACCGGGCGGCCGGCGACCCGGCGCAGCTCCCCCTGCACCCAGGTCACATCGCGATCCAGCCGACCGGACTGCGTGGGCAGGGTGTCCACGTGGAGCCTGTAGGCCGGACCGAGCGGGATGCGGCCCGCGGAGGTATGTGGCTGATCGAGGTACCCCTGCTCCTCCAGCCGCACCATCTCGTTGCGGATGGTCGCGGAGCTGCACGCGAAGTCATACGACTTGCGTACGGCCTCGGATCCTACCGGCTGTGCAGTCGTGATGTGCTCCTCCACCACGGCGGTGGCTATGTCCTTCTGCCTCTGGGTCAGCTCACCCACCGCAGGCAACTCCTTGGCGCCTCAGCCCATGATGTCAGCCCCGTATACGGTCCGCTGAGTGCGTGTCTCCCCATCAAGAAGAGTACCAGCAGACCGGGCGTGAGTCAAGCTCCGGTCCACTGGCGGGCCCCTCGCGGCGCTCTCGCTGCCGCTCAGTTCCCGACGGCCGCGCCGGCCGCCGGCGCGGGCATCGCCGCCCTGCACCGTGCAGGATTCGGGCCGCCGTGAGGGCAAGAGGCATCCACGTGCGTGTCGCGCGTCGAGAGAGGTGCACCATGTCCGCCAGCCTTGCTCAGCTCATGCTTCTCGTCGTGTCCCTGAGCGTCATGAGTGCCCCGGTTGCTGCCGGACCGAGCCCAACGGGGCTGCGCTGTGAGTGGGTGACCGACAATCCCGCGGTCCGTGACAGCCATCCGGAGCTGTTCTGGGAGGCCGACGCACAGCGGGCATGGCAGGTTCAGGTGGCGGCCTCGGAGGAGGAGCTGGCGACCGAGGGGGCGCCGGTGTGGGACTCCGGCCGCGTGGAGAGCCCCCTGCCCATCGCCGAGTACGCTGGGGAGCCGCTGCGCGACGGGCAGACGTACCACTGGCGGGTCAGGCTGTGGGGTGGGGAGCCGGAGCCGGGCGAGTGGAGCCCGGCTGCGCGCTTCACGATGGAGTACAGGCCGCTCCCCGCGCTGCGGGAGCACATACGCACGTTCGTCAACTTCGGCTCCAACGATGCGGAGATGCTGGCCGCTCGCTACGACCTCAGCTTTCGCCCCGCGCCGAACCAGGTCCGGCCACAGTACATCGGCCTGGCCTACTCGCTCATGGCGACCATGGTGGTCCCATCGGAGAAGCACGACGACCTGGGGGCGTGGTGCGTGGCGGAGGGCCTGAGCGAGGAGGGCGTGCCGGAGGAGATGTTCTGCCACTTCCGTGAGGACACCGAGGTGACGCTGCACGTGGGGGCGGAGCGGGCGGAGAACCCGCGTGAGACGCGGACCGTCCCGGGCTGGGACCCGGCCAACGACGGCAACGGCGACGGCCTGGTGAACGAGCAGGAGGCGGCGGAGCTCGCCAATCCCGAGGCAGCCGCACGCCGGATGTCCCAAGCGCGCGTGCCCATCTACTACTGGGGGCCGCCCCGCGACGACTTCGTCATGAACATCGGCCACCCGGACTACCAGCGCTACCTGGCGGAGCGGTACATGCCGACGAGGCTGGAGGGGGGCTACGACGGCTTCTTCGTGGACACCATCACGGCCGACATCCCCGGTCCCGGACGCTCAGGAGCCATTCTGGAGTATCCCCGGGGGCCTGGCGAGGAGCGGGCGTGGCTGCGCGACATGCAGATGGCTCTGGCGCGGGTGAAGATCGCCCTTCCCGGCAGCGTCCTGATAGCGAACGGCTGGAGCGCGCAGCCCTTCGTCATCGATGGGGCGGAGCGGGAGGGCTGGCTGAACATCACGCAGGCGGCGAGCGCGCTTGAGGCTCGTCTGCAGCGCGCGGCAGACGTGGATGCTCGCGGCAAGGTTCAACTCCTGCAGTTCAACCCCATCTACGTGGAGGGGCGCTCGGAGTTCGGCCACCAGGTACCCATTGAGCTGGAGCGCGATGCCATCTTCGGGCTGGCGGCCTACTACCTGTGCGCCGGCGATCACACCTACTATGGCTACGGGCGGCATCCCTACGGGGAGGCCACAGGCTGGTACTTCCCGGCCATCGAGTTCGACGTGGGCGAGCCGCTGGGGCCCTACGAGAGCGTGGTCGCCGAGGCGGGCGACGAGGTGGAAGGCGAGAACCTGCTGGCGAATGGTGACTTCGAGCGCGATGAGGACGGCGATGGGCTGCCCGACGGCTGGCAGACGGCGCAGCCGCTGGTCCTCGACGAGGAGACCGTCCACTCCGGCTCGCGCTCGGTGCGGATAGACAGCGATGACGTCACGATCAACAACATCAACAGGGGCTACGTGTCGCTCAAGCCGGACACGGCCTACACGCTCGGCGGGTGGATGAAGACCAGTGGGATCGAGGGCGGGCAGGGCGCACAGCTTTATGTCTACGACTTCGAGGACGCACAGGGCGCCGGCATCGGCATCGTGATGCACGGCACGCACGACTGGACGCGCGTGCAGCAGGTCTTCCGAACGGCCTCCGACGCGGAGGGCCGGGTGACCTTCCGCGTCTACGGCTCCACGGGGACCGCCTGGTTCGATGACCTGAGGCTGGTGGAGGGCGCGCATGTCGAGGAGAAGCTCCTGCGCCGGCGCTTCACGAACGCCCTGGTGCTGGTGCGGCCGGCCATGCCAGCGCTGGGCTGGGGCGATGACACTATGATGGAATACCCGCTTGATGGCTCATATCGCCCCTTGCAGGCAGATGGCACACTCGCGGAGCCGGTGCCGGCGGCCCGGCTGCGACTGGGCGAGGCGGCGATCCTGATCGCAGAGGAGTGACGGCAGTGAGAGAGGTGATGATGAAGATGATCGCGCTGGTCATCACGATGGGGCTGACCTGCCCACTTGTGGTCGGGCAGGAGGTGCTCATCGACAGCTTCGAGGCTCCGAACCCGGAGCGATGGAGCACCGGCGGTCAGAAGGAGATCAGCTTCGGCTTCGACGGCGAGCATACGGTCGAGGGGGAGCAGGCCCTGCACATCCACGTGGAGATCGACCACCAGGACGTGGAGTTCGTGGAGGGGCAGTCCTACCCCATGGGCTGGCCATCGGTGGATGGCAGCTACGATCCGCCCATCGACCTCTCGCAGTACGACTTCCTGGAGTTCGACGTCTACTTCGAGAGCGCGGACGGCGAGGACCCGGACTTCGCCCTGAACGTAACCACCTACGACGACCAGGAGGACACCATCTACCGCGCGACGCTCATCGACCTCCGGCACGGGCAGTGGGCGCACGAGAAGCTGTGCATCCGCGACCTGGAGCGTGCGAAGACCTTTGGAGGCGTCCACTACTGGCTCTCCGAGTCCACCTACGACCACGGTGATGTCATCGACTTCTGGATCGACAACCTCCGTGCCACGCGGGCGGAGGATTACCAGCCACCCGGGCCCTCCCCGGTGCGTCAGGTGGTGGCGGAGGCGGAGTTCGCCACGCTGTGGATGGAGGGCCCGGCGCGGAAGGTCAGGCGGGCCGAGGAGACCGCCCTGGAGGGTGGCGCCGACCCCGTGGTGCGCATCTCCGCGGCGCGCAACGAGAGCGAGGCGGTTCAGCTTGTGGTCACGCCTCGCAGGGACGAGGGCCTGGGCGAGGTCTCGGTGGAGGTGGGGGAGATCACCGGCCCGGGCGGCGCCACCATCGCGGCCGAGAACGTGTTCTGGAGCGAGGTCTACTGCGTGCCCGCGCGGGAGGGACCGCCCGAGGGCCTGCCCGACGCCCTGCCGGGGCCGAAGCCCTTCACCCTCGATGGGCCGGGCAACTGGCCGATCTGGCTGGAGGTCTACGTGCCGCCCGACACCCCGCCGGGCGACTACCGCGCCCCGATCACGGTCACCACCGACCGCGGCGACCTGCGGGCGCGGCTTCAGCTCCACGTCTGGGACTTCGACATTCCGGTCAAGCAGTCGCTGCGCACCAGCACCACTATCTACGGCTACTGGGGCTTTTCGGACCAGATCAACGAGTGGTTCGGGAACCAGGACTGGAATCACTTCGTGGACGTTTTCCGCCCGAGGATGGTGGAGCTGCTGGCGCGGTACCGGCTCTGCCCGTCGAACCTGGGCCACCTGCCGCTTGACTGGGACGAGGAGCGGCAGAGGGTGGTGCTGGGAGACACCACGGAGTATGAGGAGAGCCTGAGGCACTCGCTGGCGCTGGGGCATCACATCGACGGCATGCCGGTGCCCTACTTCTTCAGCCGCGACGCATTCCTCGGCGCCGAAAAGGGCACCGAGGAGTACCTGGACCGCATCGAAAAGGCCTACCGGGTGGCGGCGGAGTACCTGGAGAGCCAGGGCTGGCTGGAAGGCAGCTACGTCTATCCCGCCGATGAGGTGGTGGTGCACAAGAACACGCGGGATGACGACCTTGAGCTGCTGAACCGCGTCTTCGAGCGCATCAAGGCGGCGCACCCGAAGATCCAGCTCTTCGGGGCGGAGGTGCCCTCACCGGTGCTGCACCCACTGGACATCTACTGCATCAACATGAGCGCCTTCGACCTCGATGTGCTGGAGGAGCAACACGCGCTGGGCAATGACGTCTGGTGGTACAACGGATATCGCGATCCCCGGCCGGGCACGCGCATCGTGGCGCGCGGCGTGGACCACCGGGCCCTGTTCTGGATGAACTACCGCTTCGGCATCGATGGCTATCTGATCTGGACGGTCAACCGCTGGGTGACTGACCCCTGGGAGCAGCCGAACCGCTCGGAGAGCACGCCCGCGGGCAACCACTTCCTGTTGTATCCGAACCCCGACGGCACGGTCAGCCCCTCCATCCGCATCTGCATGATGCGCGACGGCCTGGAGGACTACGAGTATCACGTCCTGCTCGAGGCCGTGGCAGGTCAGGCCCGCGACGCGGGCAACCGGGCTCTCGCCGAG
>JBNGDZ010000342.1:0-5730 GCA_049975765.1 Armatimonadota bacterium | reverse complement strand
ACTCGACGCCGGTGGCGCCCATCGACACCATTGCCCCCCACATTCCGTCATGGCTGTCGCCTCCGGAGCTGATCTACCACAAGTGGCTCTACGAGGCCTCGCCGACCGGCGAGATCCCGTGGGAGGTCTGGCGGGTCCCGGTCGTGGCCTGGACCGGCTTCTTCGTGCTCTTCGGCGGCACGCTGATGTGTCTGATGATCCTCTTCGCCGAGCAGTGGATCGAGCACGAGCGCCTGGTCTTCCCCCTGGTTCGCCTCCCGCTGGAGATTCTGGGGGAGGAGGGCGCCACGCCGCTGTTCCGCAACCCGATCACCTGGGTTGGCATCGGCCTCGCGACGGTGCTCAACCTGTATCTGATGACCCGGGCGGTCTTCTTCGGCGGTCCCAAAGGCACCCTCAACTTCGACATCAGCCGGGGCATCACTGACTACCCCTTCCGCGCCATCCGGCCCATGAACATCGACTTCCGCCCGGGGCTCATCGGTCTGGGCTACCTGATCTCCACGGAGCTATCGTTCTCGATCTGGTTCTTCTACCTGTTCCAGAAGCTCCAGGCGCTGGTGATGGCCTCTGTGGGCTACCGGGTCGGCGGCATGCCCTTCGCACACGAGCAGGGCATCGGCGCCTACCTGGTCATGGGTGCGGTGCTGCTGTGGAAGGGCCGCGAGGCGATCGGGCACGCCTGGCGAAGCCTGCTGCGCCCGGCTCTGGGCCATGCCGACCGCCTTCCCTATCGCTGGGCGCTGTTGGGAGCGATCGTCGGCTTCAGCGGCCTTCTGGTGTTCTTCGTCACCGCCGGCATGGCTCCGTGGCTGGCGGGGCTCTACCTGAGCATCCTGGTGATCGTGGGCCTGGTCTACGGCCGACTGCGCGCGGAGACGGGGGTGCCCATCCTGTGGGCCTTTCCCTACGGGCAGCAGCACAAGGTCATCTGGAACTTCCTCGGCCAGCAGGGCGTGGTTGGTCCCAGCAGCGATCTGCGCTCACCGACCATCTTCGCCATGATGGGCTTCCTCTCCCGCGGCTACTTTCCAACGGTCTCGGGCTACCAGATCGAGGGCCTGCACCTGGCGCAGCGCACGAAGGTGCACTGGCGGCAGATGGTGACCACGCTCCTGCTGGCGGTGGCGGTGGGCTCGGTGTTCGCCTTCGTCTTCCACCTCCAGCCCTACTACGAGGAGGGCGGAGTGGGGCTGCGCGGCGGCATCTGGGGCGCCGGCACCGCGCGACAGGAGTACACCAACGTGCTCCGCGCCCAGGACATGCCGACGCCCCCGGACACGCCGCGGATCATCGCCACCATCGGCGGGGGCCTGCTGGTGGCCGCCATCTCCATCGCCCGCGGCTACTGGTTCGGCTTCCCGCTGCATCCCATCGGCTACGTGCTGGCGGGCGCCTTCGGCCACAAGCTGTGGGGGCCGTTCCTGGTGGTGTGGATGTGCAAGACCATCCTGCTGCGCTACGGGGGCAGCCAGTCCTACCTGCGGGCGCTGCCGGGCTTTTTGGGCTTCGCGGTGGGGCACTTCATCACCGCGGGGCTGATCTGGGGCTCCCTGGGCGCGGCTCTGGGCGGGCCGTTCCTGCGCTGGGGCGTCTGGTTCGGCTAGCGGCCGGCGTTTCAGCAAGCTACAGGCTGCACTCTGCAGGCCTCAAGCTGACGGCTCAGGACGGTGCCGCAACGCATCTGCCGACGGTGGGCGTGACCGTTGCCGTCGGAGGGGCTGCACGACGACGGCTGCAAAGCAGCCGGAGCAGGTCGGCCCAACACGCCTCCGCCACGCAGGTCGGGCTTTCAGCCCGACGCCGTTCCTCACCCACCCACGACAGCCTGCTGGACTGCCGCACGTCCATTTGCCTGCCGCTCTTGACGTTCGAACATGTGTTCTTATATACTGTGAGTCACCCACGATGGATGTGAGTGATCATGGTAACGATGACCAGGTCGATAGGCGAGCCGATTGATATCACGACCATGGGCGGCGACCGCCGCCCGGACGCATTCACCTGGCGGGGCAGGCGCTACCGGGTGGTGGACACCGGCGGGACCTGGCGGCTGCTGGGGCGCTGGTGGGAGGGGGATGGCGAGCGATGCTTTTTGCGGGTGATGACCGAATCCGGCAAGTGCTTCGACCTTTGCCACTACGCCGCCACCGATCAGTGGCACGTGTACCGCGTGTGGGACTAAGCGACAGACGGCGGGCCAACCCTCCGAGTAGGCAGGTCTGAAGCCCCGTCGCTCTGGAGGGCAACGGCTGCCGTTACGCGAGCGGAAGCTCGCGTGGAGGGGCCGGGCGGTGAGTCCGATCGGGCGTCGTGCTTCTGCCGTACGGAGGTGCGGCGTGCCCACGCCGCGCGCCGTTGACGCCGTCCGTCGTCGGCTCGTAGCTCTCGACTCGTCGCCCGTCGCTCTTAGTCAGCAGAAGACTGGCCCAACAGAGGCTGATCGCGATAACCCATGAGCTTCGTCCACCTGCACGTGCACAGCAACTTCTCGTTCTACGATGGTGCGGCGCCGGTCGATGAGCTGGTGCGGGCTGCGCGCGACGCCGGGATGTCCGCCATCGCCCTGACCGACCACAACTCCCTCGCCGGCGCGGTGCGGTTCTTCCAGGCCGCGGTCGAGGTGGGCGTCAGGCCCATCATCGGCGTGGAGTTCACCATCGAGCCCGTGCTGCCCCGTCTCCTTGAGGACCCCCAGCGCCCGCCGCACCTGCTGCTCTTGGCCGAGGACAACGAGGGCTACTCGAACCTCTGCCGGCTGGTGACCGCCGCCCGGCTGGGCGAGGCGCGGCGCGAGAGCGCCTTCTCA
Organism: Armatimonadota bacterium; assembly: GCA_049975765.1. GTDB lineage: Bacteria > Armatimonadota > Zipacnadia > Zipacnadales > UBA5352 > JAYENL01. Next base: position 2,921 of record JBNGDZ010000342.1, on the reverse strand, counting down.
GCGGCCTACGAGGACGTGGACCGCGACAACCCGGTGCTCAGCCAGGAGAACCTGCGCCGGTACTGCGAGCACCTCATCGCCCTCACCGCCTGCCGTAAGCGCGGCGAGATCCCCGGCCTCCTGGACCGCAAGCGCTTCTCCGAGGCCCGGGAGGTCGCCGCGCACTACCGGGAGATCTTCGGCCCCGAGCGCCTCTTCATCGAGCTGCACAATCACCTGCTGCCTCGCCCGCACAGCCGCCTGCGCTACCGCCTGGCGGACCTCGCCGCCCGCCTGGAGTTGGAGTGCGTGGCGACCAACAACGTGCATTACATCGAGAAATCGCTCTATCGCCTCCAGGACGTCATGGTCTGCATGGGCGCGCGGCAGACCGTCGATGAGCCCAACCCCGACCGCCGGCCCAACGCCGAGTTCTACCTCAAGGACTCCCACCAGATGGCGGAGCTGTTCGCCGACCAGCCGGAGGCGGTCGAGAACGCCGCGCGCATCGCACAGCGCTGCCGGTGGGAGCTGGACCTGGCGGCCTTCCATTTCCCCGCATTCGACATGGATGAGCTGCGGGAGTATTGCAGCAACGGCGGGCGGGCTAGGCAGCCCGCCCCTCCGCACGGCATAACGGCGACGGGCGGCAATGATGGGCGGGAATGTAGTCCCGCCCCTCCAGACGGCACGACGGCTAAGAACGCAGCGCGATCGCCGTTGCCCTGCCGTGGAGACTACGATGCAGTCTCAGAGGGGCCGGACCACTGTCCGGCCCTGCGTAACCCATGGAGGGGCCGCCTGAGGAGCGCATGCCGTCTATGCGCGACGAAGCCGGCCCGCGAACCCACGAGACAGCATCGCCCGGCCCTGCCCCGAGCGGCAATACGCCCGGGCCGGCTTCGGCTCCAGCAAACGACGCTGGAGCCTCAGACCGCCCCTCCGTCCGGCCGCCAGGATGTGGGTAAAGATAAGCCGTACGGCATAGCGGTTCCGACAGCCCCCGCCGCCGTCTCGTATCCGCCTCCTCGCGAGGGCGAGGGCACCCGCGAGTACCTCCGCCGGCTGTGCTATCATGGCGCCGCCCGCCTCTACGGCCACGTCACCGGCCCTGTCCGCGAGCGCCTCGAGCACGAGCTGGCCATCATCGAGGCCAAGGGCCTCGCGGACTACTTCCTGATCGTGTGGGATATCGTGCGCTTCGCCCGGGAGCAGGGCATTCGCTGCTCGGGCCGCGGCTCGGCGGGGGACTCCATCGTCAGCTACGTGCTGGGCATCACGCTGGCGGATCCCATCGCCAACGACCTGCTCTTCGAGCGCTTCCTCAACCCCGAGCGCCGCAACATGCCCGACATCGACGTGGACTTCGACACCCGCCGCCGCGATGAGGTCACCAAGTACATCTACGATAAGTACGGCGCCGAGCAAGTGGCCGCGGTCTGCACCGTCAACACCTTCCGCGCCCGCTCGGCGATTCGGGAGATCGGCAAGGCCCTCGGATTCCCGGAGGAGGAGATCGGCAAGCTGGCCTCCGTCTTCCCGCACATCCGCGCCACCGACATCGCCGAGGCCATCGAGAAGTACCCCGAGGTCCGCGACGCCGAGCTGGATGTGGAGGACAAGCGGCTGCTCATCGAGCTGTGCCGGGAGATCTCCGGCTTCCCGCGGCACCTGTCGGTGCATGTCGGCGGGCTGCTCATCGGCGCCAGGCCGCTGACCGAGATGGTGCCGCTGGAGCTGGCGAACAAGGGCATCGTCATAGCCCAGTTCGACAAGGATGACGTGGAGGCGCTGGGGCTGGTGAAGATGGACATCCTCGGCCTGCGCATCCACTCCGCCATTGAGGATGCCCTGGATCACATCGAGGATCGTGAGGGCGTTCGCCCGGACCTCGACGCCCTCCCGCTGGATGACGAGCCGACCTACCAGCTCTTGCGCGGCACCCGCACCGTGGGGCTGTTCCAGCTCGAGAGCCCCGGTCAGCGGAACCTGCTCGGCCGCACCCAGCCGACCGAGTTCGAGGACATCGTCGCCAACATCTCGCTGTTTCGCCCCGGGCCGGTGCAGGCCGACATGATCACGCCGTATGTGCTGCGCAAGCACGGCCTGCAGCAGGTCACCTACCCGCACCCGGACCTCGAGCCCATCCTGCAGAGCACCTTCGGGGTGGTCATCTACCAGGAGCAGGTGCTGCGCATCGCCCAGGCCATCGGCGGCTTCTCGCTGGGCGAGGCGGATGTGCTGCGGCGGATGATGACTAACGACATCACGCCCGAGGACCTGGAGGAGCTGCAGGAGCGCTTCATGTTCCGCGCCGGCGAGCGCGGCATCCGGCCGGAGGTGGCGGAGGAGATCTTCGGCATGATCCGGGGCTTCGCGGCCTACGGCTTCAACAAGGCCCACGCGGCCTGCTTTGGTATGATCTCCTACCAGACCGCCTGGCTGAAGGCCCACTACCCGGCAGAGCTGGCGGCCGGGATCCTCTCCAGCCAACCGATGGGCTTCTACCCGCCGCGCACCGTCGCCGAGGATGCCAGGCGCTGTGGCGCCGGCATCCTGCCCCCGTGCGTGAATCGCAGCGAGGATCGCTGCACGGTGCAGTACGATGATAACCCCACCGGCGACATCCGCCTGGGGCTGTGGATGGTGCGGGGGCTGCAGGAGCGGAGCGTGGAGCGCATCCTGGCCGAGCGGGAGCGAGGTGGCGCCTTCGCGTCCGTGGAGGACTTCTGCCGCCGCACGAGCGTCCCGCGGCCGGCGGTCGAGAACCTGGTGCTGGCGCGGGCCTTCGCGTTCACGGGGCTGGAGGTCCCGGAGCTGATGTGGCGGCTGGGCGCGCTGCCGGATGACGCCGTGGCCGACCGGCGCGGGCGGCGCGGCCGCCCCACGCTGTCATACGGCGATGTGGACGACCTGGTGGGCATGCTGCCGTCGCTGGACCC
>JBNGDZ010000341.1:0-5731 GCA_049975765.1 Armatimonadota bacterium | reverse complement strand
CGTGGGGCGGCTGCGTGCGGACGGCTGTCTGCGCGCGGCCGAGCTCTGCCGCGATGATGACCGGCGGCTGGACCTGGCGGTGCGCCTGGCCTGCTCGTGCGTGCGCTGCGCCCGCTCCAGGCGCCGCGAGGCCAGCTCCATGGCTCTGGCCTGCCGCTCCAGCTCCTGGGCTGTGAGCGCTCGGCGTGGCTGGCCGACGATCAGCACGCACGCCAGGATTATGATGATCGCCAGCAGCGCGTCAGTCAGCGTCATCTCCTGATACAGTTGCAGCTCCTCGACCACGAGCCACCTCAGGATCAGCGCTCCCGGGAAGAACAGCAGGAAGCCGAAGATCGCGCCGAACAGCCGTCGCATCCACAGATCACCTCAGGGTCGCTTCCGGCCCCAGCAATAGCTCCAGGACGGCGGTCGCGATGACCCGGCCGGCCGCCTCCGACGGCTGACCGTTGTCACGCAATGCCTCGCCCGTCAGGCCCTCCTGGGCCAGCGCCACCTCGGTGCGCACCAGCGGCAGGCCCAGCAGGTCGGCCAGCCGATCCATCGTCTGCAGCGCTCGCCGCGCCACCTCGGTCTGCTCCATGTCGCCCGGCAGCGGCCCCACCAGCACCACAACGGCCTCGGTCTCCTCCAGCAGGCGCTGGACGAGATGCGACAGCGCCGAGCGGAAGACCTCCCGGCTGAAGTCCGTGATGTCGGTCCCGAAGCTGACCAGGACGATGTCGGGATCGGACTCGGCCAGCAGCATCAGGTGGCCGGAGGTGGCGTCAGGCTCCAGGCCCGGCTCCGTCATGGCCGCCACGCTCACCTGCGCGCTCTCCGGCCGCGCCATCTCCAGGCGCTCCGCCACGGTCTGCGGCCAGGCGCCCTCCCCGCAGGTGACCATGGAGTCTCCCAACACCGCGAGCGTCAGCGGCCCGTCATCCTCCACCGCCCAGCGGCGGAAGAGCCGCAGCTCGCGGGTCGCAACCAGCGCCTCGCCCATGGGCTGATCTGGAGGCAGTTCGGCCGGGGCCTCACCGGTCGGCGCTCCGAAGACCTCCACCTCGCGCACAAAGATACGGTTGTCCCCGCCCAGCCCTCCGCCCCAGGTGTTGGTGAAGGCCACGCGCACGAACTGCGCGGGACGGTCGTTGAAGCGATGCGTCAAGGTGATGGGTTCGGCCTGCGGGAAGATAAACTCCCGCAGCTTCTCGTAACTCTGGCCGTCCTCGGAGCAGGAGATGATGATGCCGCGCGTGTTGCCGTTGGCGGAGTTGTGGACTGCGATGCGGCTGATAGAGCAGGGGCGCTGCAGATCGATGGTGACGACCTTCGGGAACGTCTGGTCGTTGGAGGTCGCGAAGCACCCGGGGCTGGTGTCCGAGTCGGCCACCCCGTCCACCAGGCCCGTCCACTGGTCCATGATATCGACGTTGCACTCGTAGGGCCGGTCACGCGCCACGTTGTACTGGGCCTCCGCCGGCAGCACGCTCAGCAGCGCCGTCGCCACCGTCACTGCACCAAGGACTCGCCCACCCACGCCTGCGACCCTCCTCGATTCACGACACCATCTCGAGTTCGAGGCTGATGTCGATGGCCGGCGCCGAGTGCGTTAGCCGCCCCACGGAGATGAGGTCCACCCCCAGCTCCGCCACCTCCCGCACCCGCTCCAGGCGCATCCCGCCGGAGGCCTCCACCAGCGCGCGACCCTCCACCATGGAGACCGCCTCGGCCATCATAGCGGTGTCCATGTTATCGAGCATGATGATGTCCGCCCCGGCCTCCAGCGCCTCCCGCACCTCTCCCAGGTTGGCCGTCTCGACCTCGATCCTCAGCGTATGCGGCGCCCCCGCTCGCGCCCTGTCAATCGCCTGGGCGATCCCCCCTGCCAGCCGGATGTGGTTGTCCTTGATCAGGATTCCGTCATACAGCGCGAACCGATGATTGCTTCCCCCGCCCGTCACCACAGCGGCCTTCTCCAGGGCCCGCAGCCCCGGCGTGGTCTTGCGCGTGTCCGTGACGCGCGCCCCGGTCCCCTCCAGCTCGTCCGCGAATCGCCGCGTGAGCGTCGCCACGCCGCAGAGGCGCTGCAGGAAGTTCAGCGCCACCCGCTCCGCCCCCAGCAGCCCACTGGCGGTGCCCTCGACCTCTCCCAGGCGGTCACCGGGCTCAAACCGCCCACCCTCATCCACCAGTTGCACTAACTGCGAGCCGGGGTCGTTCTGCCGGAGGCACTCGGCCACCACCCAGCCGCCGGCCATCACGCCCTCCTGCTTGGCCAGCAGCTCGCCGCGGGCCCGCGTCTCCGCGCGCACCGTGAGCATAGTCGTCAGGTCGCCGCGGCCGATGTCCTCACGCAGCGCCTCAGCCACGATCCGCTGGAGCACTCGGCGATCGACGGGACAGTCTGCGGTCGGGTTCTCTCTCATCGCTCAACGATCCGGTTGCTCTCATCGACGTACACCACATTCAACGACCGCGCCGCGGCCTCCTCCTCATCCACCATCCCGTAGCAGAGGATGTGCACGCGGTCGCCTACCTCGCCGGCCCGGGCGGCCGGTCCATTGAGGCAGATGACCCCACAGCCGGCCTCACCCTCAATGATGTAGGTCTCGATGCGCGACCCGTTGCTGAGATTCACGACCTGCACGCGCTCGTTCGGCAGCATCCCCGAGGCCTCCAGCAGATCGGCCGGGATGGTGATGCTGCCGTCGTAGTGAAGCTGCGTCTCGGTGATGGTGGCTCCATGGATCTTGGCTATGCACACAGTGCGAAGCATCGGATCATCCCTCGACCCTGACGTTGTCGATCAGACGCGTCTCCCCCAGGTATGCGGCGGCCGCGATGACCATCGGCACGCCCTTGTCCTCCCTCGGCTCCAGCGTCTCCGGGTGCACCGCTCGTACGTACTGGAGCCTGAACAGCGGCTCGGTCTCCAGCTCCCGGGTCACCAGCCGCTCCACCTCGCGCCCCGTCGCCCCCTCGCGGGCAGCCTCCGCGCCGGTCTGCAGCGCCTGGTAGAGCCGCGGCGCCACCTCCCGCTCCCGCTCGCTGAGATACCTGTTGCGAGAGCTGGCCGCCAGCCCGTCCGGCCCGCGAACCGTGCGGCAGCCCACGACCTCGACGGGCATGTCCAGATCCCGGACCATGGCCCGGATGACCACAAGCTGCTGGTAGTCCTTCTCGCCGAAGTAGGCCCGATCCGGCCGCACGATGTTCAGCAGCTTGCACACCACCGTGGTGACGCCGTCGAAGTGCCCCGGCCGGTGCGCCCCGCACAGCCCCTCGGTCAGCCCCTTCACCGTCACCACGGTGCAGGCACGCTCGTGGTACATCTCATCGACGGAGGGCGCGAAGATCAGGTCCACGCCCGTCTCCTCACACCTCCGCGCGTCGCCCTCCAGATCGCGGGGGTACCGGGCCAGGTCCTCACCCGGGGAGAACTGGGTCGGGTTGACAAAGATGCTCACGACGGTGAAGTCGCACTCGGCCACCGACCGCCGCACCAGCGACAGGTGCCCCTCATGCAGCGCCCCCATGGTGGGCACGAGGCCGATGGTCGCCCCCTCCGCTCGCGCGGGCGCAACCGCGTCTCGGACCTGCTGCTTGGTCTCAGCGATCTGCATCAGCAACCCCCGCCCCACGTCAGGTAACGGCGGCGCCCTGCCTGCTGTCTCGCGCCGAACGTAGGATCCCGGTCGGCATGCAGTCTCGGACGCCCCCGGGCCGGCTCGCCGCGCTCACAGGCCTGGCCCGGTGTCCATCAACGTTTGATTGATTCCACGTCCGCACCCGCATGGCCTCTGTCGGCTACTCCCACCAGTAGCCGGGGCGGAAGATCGAGCCGGTGGCCCAGCCCACCAGCCCCGGCAGAAAGATGACTCCGGAGCCGAAGGCCATCACGGTGGTCATCTGCGCCCCGTGCGCCCAGGCCATGGCTGCGGCGATGGCGAAGACCCCGGCGAAGAAGCCCAGCACCCGCCACGACAGCTCCACCACCAGCGCCACGAACACCAGGTAGAAGGCCAGGGCCAGGACCGGCGAGATCAGCCCCGCCACGCCCAGGTACAGCCACAGGGGCACGTCCCGGCCGCGGTCGCTGACCACGCCCCCGAGCTCCCAGTCGAAGCCGCCCAGCACGCCGCCCGCTGCCAACAGCGCCGCTGCACCAAAGCCCGCCAGTGCCGCCAGGCCGATCTCGAGCCACGCGAAGTCGGCCACCGCTGGGGGCGCGTCGGAGCCGTGCACGCCCCAGACACACCCCAGCACCAGCGCCGCGCCCGCGGCCACCAGCGGCCAGCGTACCGGCACCGGCTCGGGCTCCCACAGGTCGCGGTACCGCTCCCAGGCCGGGGCCGCGGCGGCCGGCTCCTCCTCCCTCCCGCGGAGGTCGCCGACCGTACCGCCCCCCTCGACACGCCGGATCGCCTCCAGCAGCTCCAGGAGCCGTGGGTCTCCGGGATGATTCTGCGACAGCTCCAGGTAGAGCTCACGCGCCTCGTCGATGTAGCCGCGCTCCAGCAGCTCGTAGGCATCCCCCAGCGTGATCTCGAAGTCCTCGATGATAATGAGCGGCTCGTCCATGTCGCCAACCGCCTGCCGCTCCAGACGCTCGCGCATCTCGTCGTCCATCAGCGTTTCGTAGGCCTGGCGGAGGCGGATGAAGTCCTCGTGGGCGCGGTCCTCGTCCTGGCGCACGTCCGGGTGCATCCGCCTGGCCAGAGTGCGGAAGGCCCTGCGGATCTCCCTGGGGCCGGCACCCACCGGCACGCCCAGCGTGCGCCACGGATCGAAGCCGTCGTCGGCCATGGCTCTCCCAGCCGGCTACTGCATCACTGTCCCGGCGTAGCCCGTGTAGAAGCTCAGCAGCATCAGCGCCACCATCACGCCGGCGATGATCACGGCGATGGGGGTGAGGGTTACGGCGAGCTGCTTTATCGAGGTCTCGGCCTCCCGCTGGAGGTGATTCGCGACGTTGTGTGCCATCCCGTCGATGTTCCCGGTCCGCTCGCCGGTCCTGAGCATGGTCAGCACCGTGGAGGGCAGCAGCGAACTCTCCGACAGCGCCTCGGAGAGGCTCTGCCCCGCCTCGAGCTTGCGGACGGTCGGCTGCAGGTCGCGGCGGACCGCCTCGTTGCCCGCGGCCTCCCCCGCCAGCTCCACCGAGGTCCCCATCATCACGCCCGACGAGTAGAGCGATGCCAGCGCCCGGCAGAACCGCGCTGTCGCCAGCTTGCGCACCACGCCACCGATGATGGGGATGCGCAGCTTGGCCCGGTCGAGCGTCAGTCGGCCCTGCTCCGACTGTGACGCCTGGTGGATGATCAGCACGACAATCCCGAGGGGCACGCCTACCAGCAGGAGGATCAGCAGGAAGCGAAGGGCGGCGGTCACTACCGCCGCCGCCAGCGTGGCGGTGATCCAGATGCGGATGAAATCGCCGATGACGGGGATGAAGATGACGCCCGCGAAGAGAACGAGCGGGTAGGCCAGCTCCCGCGTCAGGAGGTGGCGCAGCTCGAAGTCGCGCTCATAGTAGTCGGCGATGAGCTGCAGGGACTCCTCCAGCCGGCCGGCGCGCTCCCCGACCTCGACCATCGCCACCGTGAGGGGCGCGAAGACCGTCGGGCGTCCCCGCATCGCCTCCGCCACCGAGCTGCCGTGTGCCGCCTTGCGCCCCACCTCAACCAGCGCATCGCGCAGCCGCGAGGGTCCCATCTCGTCGGCCACGGCCGTAACGGACTCGCCG